>NZ_JBKGTW010000045.1:0-16044 GCF_046546535.1 Neisseria sp. WLZKY-1 | reverse complement strand
CAGACGGCCTTTTCAGACGGCCTTTTCAGACGGCCTTTTCAGACGGCCTTTTCAGACGGCCTTTTCAGACGGCCTTTTCAGACGGCCTTTTCAGACGGCCTTTGGCCGGCTGTTTACAGCAGCGGCTCTATCGGCAGCAGGGAGAGAAAGCGGTTGAGCAGGCGTTTCCACAGGCCGGCGTCGGGTTCTTTTTTCAGCAGGGTGCCGGGCTGGTCGGGGTCTTGCCAGCGCAGGCGTTTGCGGCGGTGGTCGAGGACGACTTTGTAGGCATATTGCGGCGCCATCTGCGCCAGCTCCTGCCGCATGCCGCCGGCAATTTCGCTGCTGTCGAGGACGATGCCCATTTCGGTGTTGAGGCGGGCGGAGCGCGGGTCGAGGTTGAACGAGCCGATGAAGACGCGGCTGCTGTCAGCAACAAAGGTTTTGGCATGCAGGCTGGTAGCGGTGCTGCCGGTGAGGCCTTTGTCGCGCGCTTTGGGCGGGGCGAAGTCGGGTTTGACTTCGTAGAGTTCGACGCCCGCTTTGAGCAGGTCTTTGCGGTAGCGGGCGTAGCCGGAGTGGACGGCGGCGACATCGGTGGCGCGCAGGGAGTTGGTGAGGACGGTGACGCCGACGCCCTGTTGCCGCAGTTCGCGCAGGGCGTCCATGCCCCATTTGCTGGGGACGAAGTAGGGGGAGACGATGAAGAGGTCGTGCTGCGGCCGGCCGAGGGTGGTGAGGAGTTTGTCGGCGACGGAGGGTTTTTCGCGGCTGCGGTCGAGGCCTTTGGCGGGGTCGTCGCTGACGAGTTGGGCGTCGGTGTAGAGCCAGGGGATGCTGCCTGCGGCAACGGCGGCGGCTAGGGGGGCGGTGTTGAGGTCGTCGAGGTAGCTGGCGCGTACGGCGGCGTCCTGTTTGCGCGATTGTTTGAGTTTCAGACGGCCTTTTTCGGCGTCGGCGCGTTTGGCGATGGCGGCGAAGGGGTAGCTGGACGCGCTGGCCCAGTAGCGGTCGAAGTCGCGGGAGACGTCGGTGACAACGGGGCCGCGCGCGAGGACGTCGAGGTCGGCAAAGCCGGTTTCGGTAGAGACGTTGAAGTATTCGTCGCCGATGTTGCGGCCGCCGACGATGGTGTAGCGGTTGTCGGCGGTGAGGGATTTGTTGTGCATGCGCCGGTTGAGGCGGGGGAAGTCGGTGAGGTAGCCGAGGGCGCGGAAGCGGCGGTGGAGGAAGGGGTTGAACAGGCGGATTTCGATGTTGGCTTCGGCGTCGAGGGCGGCGAGGACGTTGTCCATGCCGCGCGTGTTGTTGTCGTCCAGCAGCAGGCGCACGCGCACACCGCGCCGCGCGGCCTGTTGCAGCATTTGGAACAGCATTTTGCCGGAGACGTCGTTGTGCCAGATGTAGTAGGCGATGTCGAGGGTGTGGTCGGCGTGTTCAATGAGGACGGCGCGGGCGGCGAAGGCGTCGTGCGGGTCGGCCAGCAGGTAGACGCCGCTTTGTCCGGCGGGGATTTCAGACGGCCTGTTTTCGGGCAGGGCGGCTTCGATGCGGGGGGCGTTTGCGGGGTCGATATAGGTGGAGACGCTGCGCTCGGAAAGATCGGGCAGCGACTGGCAGGCGCTCAGCAGCAGGGCGGAGCCGGAAAGCAGGGCGGGTTTGCTCAGGTTCATGGCGCGGTTTCCGAGGCGGCTGTGGCGGGGTAGGTTTTCAGACGGCCTATTTCTTCATCACTGCCCGTTTGACGATCAGCCACCAGTCCTGCCGTTCGAGTACGGGGCGTTCGATGAAGACGTCGTAGCGGACGGCGTCGAGTTTTTGCAGAATCATTTGGCCGCCGACGACGATCATGCGCAGTTCGAGGCCGATGCGGCCTTTGAGCGTGTTGCCCAAGGGCGAGCCGGCTTTGAGCATTTTAAAGGCGCGTTCGCACTGGTAGGCCATCAGCCGCTGGAAGGCGAAATCGGCGCGTCCTGCGGCAATCTGTTCTTCGCTGACTTTGTATTTGGCCATGTCGTCCTGCGGAATGTAGACGCGGCCTTTTTGCCAGTCGATGCCGACGTCCTGCCAGAAGTTGATGAGTTGCAGGGCGGTGCAGATGCCGTCGCTCTGGGCGATGCTGCGGCTGTCGCTTTCGCCGTAGAGGTGCAGCATGATGCGGCCGACGGGGTTGGCGGAGCGGCGGCAGTAGTCGGCCAGCTCGGCGAAGTTTTGGTAGCGGGTTTTTTCCACGTCCTGCGAAAACGCGCTTAAAAGGTCGTGAAAGGGTTGCAGCGGCAGGGAAAAAGGTGCGACGGCTTCGTTGTTCAGACGGCGCATCAGGGCAGTTTGCGGCTCTTGTCCCGCGCCGATGCGGCCGAGTTCTTCCTTCAAGGCGTTCAGGGCGGCCAGCCGCTCCGCTGCGGGCGCGTCGCCCTCGTCGGCCAAATCGTCGGCATGGCGGGCGAAGGCGTATACGGCGTGCACGGGGCGGCGCAGGCGGCGCGGCAGCGCCCATGAGCCGACGGGGAAGTTTTCGTAATGGTTTGCAGACATGGTTTCCTGTTGCCCAATAATAAAGAAAGCCGCTTTTCAGACGGCCTGTTTGAACGGTGCAACATTCTAAAACAAAGCCCACGCCGTGAAAACCGAAGGCGCGGGCAATCCGCTATAATGCCGCGCGCGCACACCGCGCCCGAGCAGTTTCAGACGGCCTCCCGCCATACGGAGGCCGTCTGAAAAACAAGGCGCGCACGCCCAATCCGTACGAAAGAATCACGATATGCCGTGGAACATACCGATACTGCTCACTTGGATGCGCGTCGTCCTGATACCCGTGTTCACCCTGCTTTTCTATCTGCCAGAAAGCTGGATTGCGCCGCAAACCGCCAACTGGACGGCCGCTTTTGTCTTCGCCGCCGCCGCCGTGACCGACTGGTTCGACGGCTTTCTCGCCCGCCGCTGGAAGCAGACTTCCGACTTCGGCGCTTTCCTCGATCCCGTTGCCGACAAACTGATGGTAGCCGTCGCCCTGATTCTACTCGTCAGCCTTAACCGCACCCACCCCGTTTTCGCCATGATTATCATCGGCCGCGAAATCACCATCTCCGCTCTGCGCGAATGGATGGCGCAGATGGGCAAACGCGGCAGCGTCGCCGTCGCGCAAATCGGCAAACTCAAAACCACCGCGCAAATGGCCGCCATCCTGCTTCTGATTGTCGGCGAACGCGACTGGCACGGCTGGAATTTGCTCATTGTCGGCAACGCATTAATGGCCGCCGCCGCCGTGCTTACCATCTGGTCTATGTTTTACTACCTCAAAATGGCGTGGAAGGACTTCAAATAAATCCGCCCCGGCGCTTGACAGTCAAACAAAAGGCACTATAATGACGCCTTCTTTGCCTCAAGGGCAGCGAAAATACAAGCGGGAATAGCTCAGTTGGTAGAGCGCAACCTTGCCAAGGTTGAGGTCGCGAGTTCGAGACTCGTTTCCCGCTCCACAGTTTCAAATGCAATCCGGTTTACGCGGGAATAGCTCAGTTGGTAGAGCGCAACCTTGCCAAGGTTGAGGTCGCGAGTTCGAGACTCGTTTCCCGCTCCATAAAACCGTATTCGTATGCGGGAATAGCTCAGTTGGTAGAGCGCAACCTTGCCAAGGTTGAGGTCGCGAGTTCGAGACTCGTTTCCCGCTCCATAAAACGAAGTTGTTGTCAGACAACTTTTTTCTTTATGGCGGGATAGCAAAGTGGTTATGCAGCGGATTGCAAATCCGTCGACGCCGGTTCGATTCCGACTCCCGCCTCCACAAATCTCAAGCCTCACGGCGGGGTGGCAGAGTGTTGATGCGACGGGGTGTGCAAACCCCGTACAGGCCGGTTAAAATCCGCGCCCCCGCCTCCAAAGTTTTATCTCTGCTTTTTCCTCCTTTCGGGCAGGGATAAAGCCCGGATGGTGAAATTGGTAGACACAACGGACTTAAAATCCGTCGCCCCTGATACGGGCGTACCGGTTCGATTCCGGTTCCGGGCACCACTAACCGCATTTGCGGTTATTTTTTTTGTCTGCCGTATTTGGGGTATTGCCAGATTTTCGTGTTGTTCCGCTATGCAAGGCCTTTTTGCTGCTGCCGAACATAATCTGTCTGGCGTTTTGCCGTGTAAGGGTCAGGGTAAAAGGTCTGCGGCTTTACCGCATTGCGGTTTTTATGGCTTGTTTTGAACGGGTACGCCATGTTTCCAAATGCCAAAAAAGAGGCCGTCTGAAACTTTCAGACGGCCTCTTTTGTTTTTTACCCGATCAGTTTTTCCTGCGGCTGCCGAGGTCGGCGGCGGCGGTGAAAAGGACATCGGTGGAGGAGTTGAGCGCGGTTTCGCAAGAGTCCTGCACCACGCCGATGATGAAGCCGACGGCGACTACCTGCATGGCGACGTCGTTGCTGATGCCGAACAGGCTGCATGCAAGGGGAATCAGCAGCAGCGAGCCGCCGGCCACGCCGGATGCGCCGCAGGCGCTGACGGTGGCGACGAGGCTCAGCAGCAGGGCGGTGGGGAAATCGACGCTGATGCCTTCGGTATGGGCGGCGGCAAGCGCCAGCACGGTAATGGTGATGGCTGCGCCTGCCATGTTGATGGTGGCGCCCAACGGGATGGAGATGGAGTAAGTGTCTTCGTGCAGGTCGAGCTTTTTCGCCAGTGCCATATTGACGGGGATGTTGGCGGCGGAGGAGCGGGTGAAAAAGGCGGGAATGCCGCTTTCGCGCAGGCAGGTGAAAACGAGCGGGTAGGGGTTGGCGCGAATTTTCCACCAGACAATCAGCGGGTTGAAGACGAAGGCGACAAACAGCATGCAGCCGACCAGTACAACAAGAAGCTTGGCATAGCCTGCCAGCGCTTCAAAACCGGTTTCGGCAAGGGTGGAGGCAACCAGGCCGAAAATGCCCAACGGGGCGAAGCGGATGACCCAGCGTACGATGGCGGAGACGGCGTCGGCCATGTCGGCGACGACGGCACGGGTGGTGGCGGAGGCATGGCGCAGAGCGAAGCCGAGCAGCAGCGCCCAGGCAAGGATGCCGATGTAGTTACCCTCGGCCAGCGCCTTGATGGGGTTGCTGACCAGGTTGAGCAACAGGGTTTTCAATACGGCGGTAATGCCTTCGGGCGGAGCGATGCCTTCCTGTCCGCTCACCAGTTTGAGTTCGGTCGGATAGGCCAGACCGGCGGCAACGGCAACCAGAGCTGCGCCCAATGTGCCGATAAGGTAGAGCACCAGAATGGGTTTGATGTGGGTTTCGTTGCCTTTTTGATGTTTTGTAATAGCGGCGGTAACCAGTATGAACACCAAAAACGGCGCGACTGCTTTGAGCGCGCCGACGAACATACTGCCCAAAATGCCGACGGCTTTGGCGGCGGGGACGGAGACTGCATACACCGACACGCCGAGTATGAGTCCGATGATAATCTGCTTCACCACGCTCATGCGCAGCAGGGATTGCAGGGCTGTATTGTTTGCCATTTTGATTCCTTAACTTCTTTTAACTGAATGTTTGCATTCTACTATAACTATATAAGCATAAGAGATGCCGCGTGTCGGATAGCGGCGGGTCATGCGTCCGGCAGCCGCCACATCCACCATGCGCTGCCCAGGCAGAGTGCGGCAGCGGCGGCGGGTATCCACCACGGGTCGGGAATGCGCCACAGGACGATCAGGCAGGAGGCCGCCATCATGGAAAAGGCAAGGTATTTGGCGCGGCGGGGTACGGCGCGTTTTTCTTCCCAGTTTTGAATCATCGGGCCGAAATAACGGTGGCGGTGCAGCCAGCGGTGGAAACGCGGCGAGGCTTTTGCCCAGCAGGCGGCGGCAAGGAGGACGAAGGGCGTAGTCGGCAGCAGCGGCAGCACGATGCCGACGATGCCCACTGCCAGCGACACTGCGCCCAGCAGCCAGAAAAACGGACGGGAAATCACGGCTGTTCCTTGTGGAACGGGCAGCCCTGCGGGATGCCGAGTGCGTCCCAGCCGCTTTTGCCCATTTTTTCCAGCAGCTCGATGTTGCGGCCGAAAATGGCTTCGGCATCGGGAAACGCCTGTGCGGCTTTGGCGATGCTGTCTTCGCGGATGAGGTGGAGGGTGGGGTAGGGGCTGCGGTTGGTGTAGTTGCCGATGTCGTCGGCCTCAGTGCCCTCGAAGCGGAAATCGGGGTGGAACGGGGCGATTTGGATAATGCCTTCCAGACCGTTGTCGGCAATAGCGGCTTCGGCGGTGTCGAGCATGTCGTTGAACTGCAAAAAGTCGGCAAACAGCGTCGGGTGGACGAGCAGCGTGGTTTCCAACTGTTCGGGCGGTGTGTCGGCCAAAAGCTGCAATTCGCGGTCGAGGTCTTCCAAAAAACCGTCGCCGTGTTTGGCTCCGCTCACGGCGATGCGTACGCGGCCTTTGACGTGAGGGGCTTTGGCAAACGGGCAGAGGTTCAGCCCGATAACGGCTTTTTCCATCCATTGTCGGGTGTGGTCGGCCACGGTGTCGGCAATATTTTCCATGGGTGTGTGTTGAGTTGAAAACGGCTCGCAATCATACGGTTTTTAAGTGCGAAAAGAAAGGTAGGCCGTCTGAAAACGGATTTCGGTTCCTTGAAAACAGGCTTGCGGTTTGGCTTTCAGACGGCCTCTGATATGCCGTTTTGCCTGCCGCTCCGGCTTTTTCAGACGGCCTCCTTGGGTTACAATCCGCCGCTTTGCCGCCGCCGTGCGTTTTTTGCCGCGGCGGTTTGTCGAACCATTAAATCGGGGCTGTTTTGCAGTTTCGTTGCCGTGACGGTTTTTGCTTCCCGCACCGTCTGTTTCCGTGTACGGAATCCGCTTCGCAAAACGCTTGCAAACAGCCCCGAGACCGTCTGAAAAAGCCTTGCGCCTGCACAATGCGCGTTGCCGAATATGTTTTCAGACGGCCTATTCCCGCCCGGATGCGGCGTCGGACAAGGAAACCGAATGATCTATCAAATTCTGGCACTGGTGATTTGGAGCAGCACCTTTATCGCTGCCAAGTACGCCGAGGGGATGGTCGATCCCGCAATGACGGTGCAGATCAGGCTGGTTATCGCCGCGCTCGCCGTGCTGCCGGTCTGCCGCCGCTATATCGGACGCATTCCGCAGGATAAATGGAAGCCGTTGTTGTGGCTGTCGTTTCTCAACTATGTCGGCGTGCTGATGTTCCAATTTATCGGCGTCAAATATACGTCTGCCGCCAGCGCTGCAACAATGATTGGGCTGGAGCCGCTGATGATGGTGTTTGTCGGCCACTTTTTTTTCAACGACCGCGCCCGCCCGTACCACTGGCTTTGCGGCGCAGCCGCGTTTGTGGGTGTGGCCGTGCTGATACTCGGCGGCGGCGAGGGCGGCGGCATCAGCATTTTCGGCTGTATGCTGGTGTTTATGGGCGGCATCGTGTTTTGCAGCATCACGCGGCCGACGCAGAAGCTGATCGGCGAAATCGGTGCGCCGGCCTATACTTCGGTTTCGCTGGCCGTTTCGGCGGTGTTGTGCCTGCCGTTTTCCCTGCTGCTGGCCGAACGCTATACGGTGGTTTGGAACTGGCAGGGTGCGGCGGCGCTGCTGTATTTGGGCATCGGGTGCAGCTGGCTGGCTTATCTGTTGTGGAACAAAGGAATGTTGACTGTTCCGGCCAATCTGGCGGGGCTGCTGACTTCGCTCGAACCAATTTTTGGTGTGTTGCTGGCGGTGCTGCTGCTGGGCGAGGATATTTCGGCACTGTCGTGGCTGGGGATTCTGATTGTCGTGGCGTCCACGTTTGCCGCAGGCGTGCTGCCGCGGGTGCTGAAAGAAAAACAACAGGCTGTCTGAAAAGACCTATACGGCGACGGTGCTGCGCGGTAATTTTCGGTAATTGAAGTGTTTACAGGCGTTTGGCAGGCGTTTGCGGCAAAAGGGGCGGCGAATTTCCCGCCAAGCTGTCCGGCAAAGCCTTTCGGGCGGAGATTATTAAACTTATAATGCGCAAACGCCGCTTGGCGTTTTTGTGATGCTTGTGCCGAATTTCCCCGTTTTCAAATTATTTTGAAGGACTGTCCTCATGGCTCCGACGAACAACGATTCGAGTCCCATGTATAAAACCAATCTGGCATTCGCCGCCATGCTTATCGGTATGGTCGGCTATTTTATTTACTGGGGATTGGATTACACGCATTACAACCATATCACCATGTTTCTGCTTGCCACAGCCTTCGGCGTGTTCATGGCGTTCAATATCGGCGGCAACGATGTGGCCAATTCCTTCGGCACTTCCGTGGGCGCGGGTACGCTGACGATTCCGCAGGCGCTGATTGTCGCAGCCGTGTTCGAAGTGAGCGGTGCGGTGATTGCGGGCGGCGAGGTAACCGCCACCATCCGCAACGGCATTGTGCGGATGGAGGCTTTGCCGATGGAGCCGATGCAGTTTGTCTATGTGATGCTGTCCGCGCTTTTGGCGGCTGCCCTCTGGCTGCTGTTTGCCACAAAAAAAGGCCTGCCCGTTTCGACCACGCACGCGATCATCGGCGGCATTGTCGGCAGCTCGATGGTACTGGGTTTTCTGTTAACCAAAAGCAGCGACGGC
Source organism: Neisseria sp. WLZKY-1 (assembly GCF_046546535.1). Classification (NCBI taxonomy): domain Bacteria; kingdom Pseudomonadati; phylum Pseudomonadota; class Betaproteobacteria; order Neisseriales; family Neisseriaceae; genus Neisseria; species Neisseria sp. WLZKY-1. The sequence continues at coordinate 7,480 of NZ_JBKGTW010000045.1, read as the reverse complement.
ACGTTTGCTTTGGTGAAATGGGAAAAAATCGGCGAAATTGCCGTGTCTTGGGTGTTGTCGCCGGTGTTGGGCGGGCTGGTGTCGTATGTGCTGTTTTATCAGGTAAAAAAACATGTGCTGGATTACAACACGGAAATCGAAAGGCAGCTTAAAGACATCAAAGCCGAGAAAAAAGCCTATAAAGAAGAACACCGCCTGCGTTTTGAAGCCCTGCCCGAACCTGAACGTTTGAAAGCCGCGTCGGCCATGGCGCGCGACGCGCAGATTTACGGCGAGGCGGACTTCGATCCCAATGAGTTGGAATCGGCTTATTACCAAGGGCTGTACCATATCGAACAGCGCAAGAGCGGTATCGACGCCTATAAGGCGCTTCATTCCTGGGTGCCGCTGATTTCGTCGGTGGGCGGCATGATGATTGCCTCGATGCTGATTTTCAAAGGTTTGAAAAACCTGAATTTAGGAATTGGCGATTTGGGCAGTTATCTGACTATTCTGATGATAGGCGCAGGCATCTGGCTGGCTACGTTTATTTATGCCAAAACATTGAAACGCAAGGATTTGGCGAAATCCACGTTTTTGATGTTTTCCTGGATGCAGGTGTTTACTGCGGCCGGGTTCGCGTTCAGCCACGGGGCGAACGACATTGCCAATGCCATCGGTCCGTTCGCGGCGATTATGGATGTGCTGCGCACCGACGCCATCGGTGTTTCCGCGCCCGTACCGTCGATTGTCCTTCTGACGTTCGGTATCGCGCTGATTGTCGGTTTGTGGTTTATCGGCAAGGAAGTGATTGCAACCGTGGGAACGAGCTTGGCCGAAATGCATCCTGCTTCGGGCTTTACCGCCGAACTCTCTGCCGCTTCGGTTGTGATGGCGGCTTCGTTTTTGGGATTGCCGGTGTCGAGCACGCATATTTTGGTCGGAGCGGTTTTAGGCATCGGACTGGTCAACCGTAACGCCAACTGGAAAGCAATGAAACCGATTGCTCTGGCTTGGGTGATTACCTTGCCCGCAGCATCACTGCTTTCGGTGGCCTGCTTTTTCGTCCTTCAAACGGCCTTTGGCTGACAATGCGGTTGGGGGTTTAATAATTTTTACAAACAATAGGAAAATTTTGTCATATGCCGGGTAAGTATTTATAATAGACAAAATTTTCGTAATTTAAACGGCAGAAAGCGGCATGCGCCGGAAGCCAGAATAGGGATGGCATGAGTTTAGGTTTGTTAAGGGTTTTGGTACAAAACCGTATACTGTCCAACGAACAGGTCGGGCGGTATCAGAAGGCTTTGGGGGAAAATAAAGACATTATCCCCATGCTCTTTGGCGATAATGTGACCAACCCGAAAGCGCTGGCCGAGTTGTTGGCGCAGATTTTCAATTATCCGGTTTTAGATTTGAGCTATTACCCGCGCAGCAATATTGTGCAGGATGTGTTGCCGGAAGAGCAGATGCAGGCCAATGCCTGCGTACCGATATTCAAACGCGGCAACAGGGTGTTTCTGGCCGTTTCCGATCCGACCAAGATTCAGGAATTTCAAAAGCTGGTAACCGGATATACGATTGACTTGGTTGTCGTGCGGCATGACCAGCTGATGACTTTGGTTGAGTGGCTGAGTCAGCGTTCCACTACTATTTTGCGTGAAATGTCGCAGGATCAGTTGGATACATCGACTTCTCAGGCATTGTTTATCGGTGATGAAGAAGCGGAAGACGGGCCGATTGCGCGGTTTATCCACAAAACGCTTTCCGATGCCCTCAATTCTGGCGCATCAGATATACACTTCGAATTTTATGAAGATACGGCAAGGGTTCGTTTCCGCGTCGATGGCCAGCTTAGAGAAGTTGTCAAACCGCCTGTTACCGTGCGCAGCCAGCTTGCATCGCGTATCAAAGTGATGGCCAAGCTCGATATTTCCGAGAAGCGTGTTCCTCAGGACGGACGTATCCGGATTGCGTTTTCCAAGCATGGACGCCCTACGGATTTCCGTGTCAGCACGCTGCCTACGCTTTTCGGTGAAAAAGTGGTGATGCGTATTTTGAATTCGGATGCGGCATCACTCAATATAGACCAGCTCGGTTTTGAGGATTTTCAAAAAGATTTGCTGTTGGAGGCGATTCACAGGCCTTACGGCATGGTTTTGGTTACCGGGCCGACCGGCTCGGGCAAAACGGTTTCTCTCTATACTTGTCTGAATATTCTGAATACAGAGGGCGTGAATATTTCCACTGCAGAAGACCCAGCTGAGATCAACTTACCCGGTATCAATCAGGTAAACGTAAACGACAAACAGGGTTTGACCTTTGCGGCAGCATTGAAATCGTTTCTCCGCCAAGACCCGGATATCATCATGGTTGGTGAGATTCGCGATTTGGAGACGGCAGATATTGCGATTAAGGCCTCGCAAACCGGCCATATGGTGTTCTCGACGCTGCATACCAATAATGCGCCGGCAACTTTGTCCCGTATGCTGAATATGGGTGTGGCGCCGTTCAATATCGCCAGCTCGGTCAGTCTGATTATGGCGCAGAGGCTGCTTCGCCGCCTGTGTTCGAACTGCAAAGAACCGATGGACAGGCCGCCTGAACATGCATTGAAAAAAGCAGGTTTTACAGATGAGGATTTGGCTCGTGAATGGACGATGTATCGTGCGGTAGGTTGCGATACATGCCGCGGCAAGGGCTATAAAGGACGAGCCGGTGTTTATGAAGTCATGCCGATAACCGATGAAATGCAAAGGGTGATTATGGAAGGCGGTACTGAAGTGGATATACAGCAGATGGCTTATCAGGAAGGTATGGTTGATTTGCGCAGAGCAGGTTTGCTGAAGGTGATGGACGGGATTACTTCTTTGGAAGAAGTCTTGGGTAATACTAACGATTAATCAAATGGACTGGGAAAATGAAAGCAAATAAAGTCAATAATGAAAAAGGTAAACGGTTTACTTTTGAAGGTAAGCATACCCAAAGCGAGCAAATCGTCCGCGGAGAGGTGGTGGCAGCTAATGAGGAAGAGGCGCGTAAAAAATTGCTGCGTAGAGGCATCAAGCCGTTGCGGATTACGCAGGTTAAAGCCACACGCAAAAAGCGCATTACACAGGAAGACATTACAGTTTTTACCCGTCAGCTGGCAACTATGATGAAAGCGGGTTTGCCACTGATGCAGGCTTTTGAAATTGTGGCGCGCGGACACTCGAACCCGTCAATGACCCAGTTGCTGATGTCTATCAGAAGCGATGTGGAGCAGGGTACGTCGATGGGGACCGCATTTGCCAAACATCCAAAATATTTTGACCGTTTCTACTGTAACCTAGTTGCCGCAGGTGAGGCTGGTGGTGTACTGGAAAACTTGTTGGACAAATTGGCTGTTTATAAAGAAAAAACCCAGTCTATCAAGAAAAAAGTGAAATCAGCATTGACTTATCCTATTTCCATTGTTGTTGTAGCGATTGCTTTGGTTATAGTGATGATGATGTTTGTCTTACCTGCATTCAAACAGGTTTATGAAGGAATGGGCGCTGAGTTGCCTGGATTGACTCAGGTGATTATGTCAGCTTCAGATTTCTTTGTTAGCTATGGATGGTTGGTTATTATAGGTCTAATAGCCGCAGTGGTAGCTTTAATTTATGTTCATAAAACCTCATTCAAATTTCAAAAGAAAGTAGATGCTTGGTTATTAAAGCTTCCTATTTTTGGTTCGATTGTTCAAAAGGCAACTATTGCTCGATGGGCTAGAACGACAGCGAGTTTGTTTGCTGCCGGGGTACCTTTGGTGGAAGCCTTGGATTCTGTGGCAGGTGCATCGGGTAATATTCTTTATGAGGAAGCGACATTGAATATTAAATCGCAAGTAAATCAAGGTTTGTCGTTAACTTCAGGTATGCAGAGTACCGGATTATTCCCTAATATGGTCATTCAAATGGCATCTATTGGTGAAGAATCGGGTTCTTTAGATGATATGTTAAATAAAGCAGCAGAATTTTATGAAGAAGAAGTGGATAATGCAGTCGCCCAACTTTCTTCTTTAATGGAGCCGATTATTATGGTTGTATTGGGTGGTATCATCGGTGTAATGCTGGTAGCTATGTATCTGCCGCTGTTCAACTTGGGTAGCGTAGTGGGTTGATGGTTCATGAACAATCTGTATTCATGGATGGCGGAATATTATGCTCCCCTGGTTGTTCCACTCTCAGTGATTCTCGGCCTGCTGGTCGGCAGCTTCCTTAATGTCGTAATTTACCGCGTTCCCGTCATGATGGAGCGCGGATGGACTCTGTTTTCCAAAGAACATTTGGGGATTGAGCTGACTGATGAGGAGAAACAGCCGTTCAGTTTGACCCGGCCGCCGTCGCGCTGTCCGAAATGCGGCAACCGGGTCAGGCCGTGGCAGAACATACCTGTTGTCAGCTACTTGCTGCTGAAAGGCAAATGCGGCCATTGCCATACCCATATCAGTGCCCGTTATCCCGCTGTCGAAGTATTGACGGCTGTTCTCTTCGGTATTGTAGCTGCTTGTTACGGCTGGTCTTGGATAACGCTGACAGGCTTGGTGTTTACAGGTTTCTTGGTGGCTTTGGCCTTTATCGATGCGGATACTCAATATCTGCCTGACGAGCTGACTATTCCTCTGGTTTGGCTGGGTTTGCTTGCGGCTTATGGCGGCAGCGGCTTGGTTAGCTTGCAGCAGTCTGTCATGGGTGCGGTGTGCGGTTATCTCAGCCTGTGGCTGTTAAACTGGCTTCATAAGCGTATTCGCGGAATTGACGGTATGGGCGGAGGAGATTTCAAGCTTTTGGCCGCATTGGGTGCGTGGCTCGGCGCTGCGGTTTTGCCTGTTGTCGTTTTTGTTGCGGCCGTTGTCGGCATTGTTGCCGCCCTTATTATGAAAGTCAGACAAAGCCAGCCGATGGCTTTCGGTCCCTGCCTGATTATTGCCGGCTGGATTGTTTTCGTCACACATGACAAAGTACTGGCAGGCGTGCGCTGGTGGCTGCATATGTCGGGTTTTTCGGCATGACCGTTTGGATCGGGCTGACAGGAGGAATCGGCAGCGGAAAATCACAGGCCGCTGCCGAATTTTCGTCTTTGGGTGTTCCGGTTATCGATGCGGATCAGGTGGGACGCGGGCTGACTGCGGAGCAGGGCAGGGCGCTGCCGGCGGTGCGGCAGGCGTTTGGCGACAAAGTGTTCGACGGCGACACGCTGGATCGTGCCGCATTGAGAGAAACAGTCTTTGCCGATGCTGCGGCAAAAAAACGTCTTGAAGACATTCTGCTGCCGCTGATTTTCGATGAGATCCGCCGGGAGCAGCGGCAATATGCCGATCAAGGCTACGGTATAATCGAAATCCCCCTGCTGGCCGAACAGGCCGGTTTTCAAACGCTGGTGCGGCGCGTTTTGCTGATAGAAACCGACGAGCCGGTCAGAATCGGGCGCGTCATGCGGCGCAGCGGTCTTTCGGAAGACGAAGTGAAGCGGATTATCGCCGCGCAGGCCGGAGAAAAACAGCGCCGGCGTCTGGCCGACGATATCGTGATCAACAACGGCAGCACACAAGAGCTGCGGCAGAAAATAGGCCGTCTGAACGCTTACTTCCGCGCCCGTTTCCACCACCAACCACAGACATCCAAATGATTAAATTCGAACACCCATTGTCCGAGCGGGTACGCAACTTTCTGCGCATCGAATACCTGTTCAAACGCTTTCAGGACGAAATCGCCTGCCCGCATTCGGTGTGGGCGCACCATCTGGCGCTGTCCACCCTGTTCGACATCATGGAATCCGCCGCCCGCGCCGAATTAAAGCTCGACATCCTGCAAGAATTGGAACGCCAGAAACAAATGGTTGCCAAAACCCGCAGTCCCGAATCTGCCCAACAGTTGCAGGAAGACCTGAAACAGGTCGCGCAGGGTCTGCTCGGCATCCAGCAGAAATTCGGTCAGCACCTGCGCGAAAACGAATGGCTGATGGCGCTCAAACAGCGCATGCTCGTTCCCGGCGGCACCAGCCCGTTCGACGTTCCCTCATATTACTACTGGCAGCAGCGTCCCTACGAAGAGCGCCAGGCCGACCTCAAACGCTGGATACGCACCCTGATGCCCACCTACGACGCCATCTCCGTCCTCCTGCGCATCCTGCGCAACAACTCGCGCGAAGTCGGCTGCCACGCCAAACACGGCAACTACCAGCACGCCAGCCTGGCGCAAAACATCCACCTGCTCAGCATCGAAGTCGGCAAAGAACACAGCGTCATGCCCGAAGTTTCCGCCAACAAATACTTCACCCACATTCGCTTCCTCGCCATCTCCAACGAACGCCCGCGCGGCCCGCAGGTGGACGGCGACATCCCCTTCAAAATGATCATGAGCAGCTTCGACCAAGTGGTGGAATAAATGGACAAAACCATCCGAACCGTCTGCTGCCCCCGCTGCGGCAAACCCGCCGAATGGTCGCCAGCCAACCCCTACCGCCCCTTTTGCAGCCAACGCTGCAAAACCACCGACCTCGGCGCCTGGGCGGGCGAAGACTACCGCGTCATCGCAGCCGAGCCCGATATCTTCTCCGAAACCGCTCCGCCGCAGGCAGACTGAGGCCGTCTGAAAACACCCCGCCCCCGCTGCGCTTGTTTTCAGACGGCCTTGCCGCATCCGACAACCCTTCGAGCCAAAGCCGTCACGCCGCAGATTCCATGTCGGCCGACTATAAAAGGAACGCCCATGCTCACCCCGCAACACAGCCGCCTGTTCGACATCCCCTTCTACCAATTCGCCCAACTCAAAAAATACCAACCCGAAGCCATCCCGCAAATCAAAGCCGACTACAAAGCCGCCTGGCAGGACTGGCAGAGCCTGATCCGCCAGGTTGCCGCCGATCTTGGCGCCCCCTTCGCCCCACCGCACATCGAACGCTGGTGCAACGGCTGGCAGGTACGCGCCCACTTTTTCGCCTACTTCAAATACGAAGCCTACCACGACGCCGCTGCCATCCTTTCCGTCCTCCTCAACCGCCGCCGTCTCACCGTCAGCCTCGACTGGCACTGCTACAAAGCCGACATCTCCCCCATCGCCCTGCCGCAATACAACCGCTGGCTCGATGAACTCGATACCGAACGCTATGCCGCCTATGAGCTCTGGCACGGCGCAGAAAGCGAATACGCCGACTACCCGACCGTTGCCGACACCCCCGCCAAACTCGAAAACGACGAAGACTTCTTCTGCATCGGCCGCCACATCGAGCGCGACGACCTCGGCAAAACCGACACCGCCGCCTGGATCGCACAAACCATACGCGAACTGCAACCGCTCTACGAAGCCTGCTTCCGTTAAACCCGCCGCCGCCGACAAAACAGGCCGTCTGAAAAAAACCGCGAATGCGGTTTTTTTCAGACGGCCACTTCAGACGGCCACTTCAGACGGCCACTTCAGACGGCCACTTCAGACGGCCACTTCAGACGGCCACTTCAGACGGCCACTTCAGACGGCCA
>NZ_JBKGTW010000044.1:0-16426 GCF_046546535.1 Neisseria sp. WLZKY-1 | reverse complement strand
GTAAAGCCGAAGAGGCACGTAAAGCCGAAGAGGCACGTAAAGCCGAAGAGGCACGTAAAGCCGAAGAGGCACGTAAAGCTGAAGAAGCGCGTAAAGCCGAAGAGGCACGTAAAGCTGAAGAAGCGCGTAAAGCCGAAGAAGCGCGTAAAGCCGAAGAAGCCCGTAAAGCCGAAGAGGCACGCAAAGCCGAAGAGGCACGTAAAGCTGAAGAAGCACGCAAGGCTGAGGAAGCGCGTATTGCTGCGCGTAAGGCCGATTTGGTGAAACAAGCCACCGAAGCGGGTTTGAATCAACAGCAGGCCGAAGATTTTGCTGCTGCTAACTTAGAAGTGGCTGATTCCGAGATTAAGTCAGCTCTGGATGCTGCTGTGTTACAAGCCGCAATTGACAATGCGAAAGGCTCGTTTGCTTCACAATATGCGATTGGGGAAATTATTGCCAATAGTCGTTCGAACGCATCTGCAACTAGAAATGCCTATACACAGGAAGATCGGACTCAGAAAGTTGTTTATAACCAACCATATTCGATTGTCGTGGGGAATTATTCGGGTAGTTTGTCCTATAACAATCAAAGCGGACAAATCCTTTCGGATGATCGAACTTCGTCTATTGTTATCAGTGGTTTGAAAACATTAGAAAATGCCATTCCTACTATTGGTTCAGCAATTTATAACGGAAAGGCATTTAACGGGGCATACCAAAGTATCTTTGATTGGAATACATATGAAAGCTCCAACAAAATTAAAGAAGGGGTTTTGTCTTATACAGTTAACTTTGCCGACAGAACCGGATTTGGTTCGATTACTGGCTTAGGCGACAAGATTGATTTGAAACAAGGCAGTATCTCGGGTTCAGGCATTAGTTCAACTGCTGAACAGGGTTATCGTACAGGTAGTTATTTGTTGGATTTCTACGGTAAAGCTGCAGAAGAGATCGCAGGCAAAGTTTTATTCAATAACAAAGATACTATCGGTTTCGGCGGCCAGCGCGGCGAAATCAAAAAATAAACCCGCACGGCAACGGTTTTAAACCGCAACAGGCCGTCTGAAAAGCGTTTTCCATTTTCAGACGGCCTTTTTTCCGCAATCCGAGCAATCTCCGACACCCGAAACCATGAACAAACTTTCCCTGCTCCTGCTGCCGTTTACGCTGGCGGCACTGGCCGACGGGCCGACCGTGCTCGTGCCCGAGCCGCTGTTTTTTGAAAACCGCGAGGCGGCGCAGATGCCGTCTGAAAACCTGCCCGAGCCTGCGCCTGCCGCGCCGCTTTCAGACGGCCTTTCGCCGCAAGACGGTTTGGAAGCGCAAATCAATCATGCGGTTTTCCGCCGCGACTGGCAGGCTTTGCCGCCGCTGCTGGCGCGTTACCGCAATCTGCCCGCACGCGACCAAACGCTTTACGATTATGCGCTGGGCGCTTTGCGCCGCGCCCAGTTGCGCCATAAGGAAGCAATCGCGCTGTATCGCGGCATTGTCGGGCGGCATCCCGATTTGGCCTATCCGCGTTTCGACTTGGGTGTGATGCTGTTTGAAGACCGGCAATACCGCGCTGCCGAAACCGAGCTGCAACGCGCCCTGCCTGATTTGTCGCCCGAAATGCAGAACATTGCCGGCCGATATTTGGCCGCCGTCCGCGAGGCCGAAAGCTGGCAGCCCGATGTCTCGCTGCAATACGAGGCCACGGACAATGTGAACAATGCCGCCGACGCGCGTTTTATCGAAATCGACGGCAGAAGGTGGCAGAAAACCGCCGACAGCCTGCCGCAGCGGGCGCACGGGCTGCGTTACGGCGTATCTGTGTCGCGCGAAAAAAATCTCGGCGGACACCATTATGCCTACGCCAAACTGGGCGGCGACGGTGTCGCTTATTGGGACAACCATGATTTCGACGAGCAGAGCCTGAACATTGCCGCAGGCTATAAAAACCATTCGGCGGCGCGCTCGTTCGGCCTTGTGCCGTTTGCCGAAACCAATTGGCTGGGCGGCAGCCGCTACAACCGCGCCGATGGGGTGCAGGCCGATTTTTCCCACCGTTTCGGTGCGAAATGGCGCGTGATGCTGAATGCGGGATATGTCCGCAAACGCTATCGGGAGCCACATATTGCAGAGCGCTACAACGGCAAAATGCCGCTGGCGGGAGTAACGCTGATGTATGCCGCGCCAAAGGGCTGGCTGCTTTACGGCGGCGCGGACTGGTCGCACGATCTGACGCGCGAAACTGAGCAGGCTTCGATACGCAAAGGCATCCGCATCGGTACGGCGAAAACCTTTTCAGACGGCTTGGGCATCCGCGCCAATCTGCGCTATACGCGCCGCAGTTTTGACGGTGACGGTTCGCTGGTTTACCTTTTTCCCCGTAAAGACCGCGAATTTCAGGCTCATGTTTCGCTGTGGCACGGAAAGATTTCATGGAAAGGCTTCACGCCGCGCTTGAATTTCCGCTATCTGCATATCGGCAGCAATATGCCTGCGTTTTATTCGCGCAAAAACGCGCAGTGGTTTGTCAGCGTGGAAAAGTCGTTTTGAGTGTTTAAAGGCCGTCTGAAAACTGGAATATCGGTTTTCAGACGGCCTTTTGCTGTTGGTAATGCGGTTTCGCTGTATCGGGCGGACACCGATGGAAGGCGTACCGCCACGATGCTGCCGTTTGTATCAGTAGGCCGTCTGAAAACGTTTCAGACGGCCTCCTTGTCTTGCTGTGCCTGTTTACAAATCGAATGCGGCGTTGATGAGGCGCTGCGTGTATTCGGTTTGCGGGTTGCTGAAAATCTGTTCCGACGTACCGTATTCCACCATTTCGCCTTGGCGCATGACGATGACGTTGTTGCTGACGGCGCGCACGACGGAGAGGTCGTGGCTGATGAACATATAGGTCAGGCCGTATTTGTCTTGCAGGCCGCACAAGAGTTCGACGACTTTGACTTGCACGGAGCGGTCGAGGGCGGAGGTGGGTTCGTCCAGGAGGATGAACTTCGGCCGCAGAATGACGGCGCGGGCGATGGCGATGCGCTGGCGCTGGCCGCCGGAAAATTCGTGCGGGTAGCGGTTGAGGGCGGAGGTGGGCAGGGAAACTTCTTCGAGCACTTCCAGCACGCGTTCGATGCGCTCTTTTTTCGACAGCTGCGGCTGGTGGATGCTCAGACCTTCGCCGACGATTTCGCCGACGGTGAGGCGCGGCGAGAGTGAGCCGTAGGGATCTTGGAAGACGATTTGCCGTTCGGCCTGCAGACGGCGTGTTTCTTCTTTGGACAGGTTTTGCAAATCGCGGCCTTCAAAGGAGATTTGGCCGGTGTAGGGCAGCATCTGCATCACGGCTTTGCCGAAGGTGGATTTGCCCGAACCCGATTCGCCGACGATGCCGAGGGTTTCGCCGCAGCGCACGCGCACGTCTTTGGCGTCGATCAGCAGGTCGGGATCGCCCTGCACGGGTTCGCGCACGCCGGTGGGGATGGAGTTGATGAGTTCGACGGTGTAGTCGTGTTTGGGTTCGGCGAAAACCTGTTTGATTTTGCCGCGCTCGACGATTTCGCCGTTGCGCATGACGCAGACGGTTTCGGAGTAGTGTTCGGCCAAGCCCAGGTCGTGGGTGATGAAGATGATGGCCATGCCCATCTGCTTTTGCAGATCGTGCAGCAAATCGAGGATTTCGGCCTGGATGGTGACGTCGAGGGCGGTGGTCGGCTCGTCGGCAATCAGGAGGTCGGGGCTGTTGATGAGTGCCATGGCAATCATGATGCGCTGGAGCTGGCCGCCGGAAAATTCGTGCGGATATTGTTTCAGACGGCGTTCGGCTTCGCGGATGCCGACGCGTTCGAGCAGTTCGAGGATGCGTTTGCGCGCTTCGGCTTTGCTCCATCCTTTGTTGTGCAGGAGCGCGGTTTCCATGAGCTGTTTGCCGATACGCATAAAGGGATTGAGCGAGGTCATCGGCTCTTGGAAGATGACGCTGATGCGGCCGCCGCGCAGGTTGCGCAGGGTTTTTTCACCGGCATCGAGGATGGATGTGCCGTCGAAGACGATGCGCGAGCCGCTGCCGTAGCGGGTGAGCTTTTCGGGCAGAAGGCGCATGATGGACATGGAGGTGACGGATTTGCCCGAGCCGGATTCGCCGACGAGGGCGAGGGTTTCGCCTTTGGCGACTTTGAAGCTGACGCCGCGCACGGCGTGGACGGTGTGGTTGTGCAGGTCGAAATAGACGTTGAGGTTTTCTACCGTCAGCAGGTTTTCTTTGTTTTCGTTCATCGTGTGTTTCCTTTGCGGCTGCGGATTATCTGTCTTTCGGGTCGAGCGCGTCGCGCAGGCCGTCGCCGATGAAGTTGAAGCAGAAGAGGGTGGCGACGAGGAAGAAGCTGGGTACGAGCAGCTGCCAGGGGGCGGTTTCGATGGTGAGCGCGCCCTCTTGCAGCATCGAGCCCCAGCTGGTCATCGGCTCCTGCACGCCCAAACCGAGGAAGCTGAGGAAGGATTCGTACATAATCATGCCGGGCACGAGCAGGGAGGCGTACACCATCACCACGCCCAACACGTTGGGGATGATGTGGCGGACGACGATTTTGCGTCGCGACAGGCCGCTGACGCGGGCGGCTTCGACGAATTCTTTGTGTTTCAGGCTCAGGGTCTGGCCGCGCACGATGCGGGCGACGTCCAGCCACGACACCAGGCCGACGGCGGCGAAAATCAGGATGAGGTTGCGGCCGAAGAAGGTGGTGAGCAGGATAACGAAGAACATGAAGGGGAAGGCGTTGAGGATTTCGAGGAAACGCATCATCAGCGAGTCGATTTTGCCGCCGAAAAAGCCGGACAGCGCGCCGTAGAGCGTGCCGATGACGACGGCAACCAGCGCGCCCGACAGGCCGACGAGCAGCGAAATGCGGCCGCCGACTGCGGCGCGTGCGAGCAGGTCGCGGCCGAGGGAGTCTGTGCCGAGGAAGTGTTTGTCGGCGAAGGCGGGCGGCGAGGACATGGCGTCCCAGTCGGTGAAATCGTAGGTGTAGGGCGCGATAAGCGGCACGAAAATGACGAACAGGGTGATCAGAACGAGTACGACGACGCTGTAAAACGCGGCTTTGTTTTTGCGGAAACGGCGCCATGCGTCCTGCCACAGGCTGCTGCCTTCGATCGGAGCGCTTGCGGCGGCCGAGGCCAAGGCTTCGGCGGTTTTTTTCTTGAATATCATGTTTGTGTCTCTCAATGTCCGGCCGCGCGCGCGGGTGTTTCAGACGGCCTGACGTGCTGTGAGGCCGTCTGAAAGGGTGCGCTGTGCGGCGCGCGGTGTCAGTAGCGGATTTTTGGATCGATCAGGGCATAGAGGATGTCGAGAACGGCGTTGAAGAGGATGGCGAGCACGCCCACCAATATGGTCAGCCCGAGGATCATGCCGTAGTCGCGGTTGAGCGCACCGTTGACGAAGAGCTGGCCGATGCCGGGTAGGTTGAAGATGGTTTCCACCACAATCGCGCCGGTGATGATGCCGACCAGCGCCGGGCCGAGGTAGGACACAATCGGCAGCAGGGCGGGGCGCAGCGCGTGTTTCAATACGATGGTGCGCATTGGCAGGCCTTTGGCGCGGGCGGTGCGGATAAACGGGCTGTTGAGTACTTCGATCATCGCGCCGCGCGTGATGCGGGAGATGCTCGACACGTAGCTGATGGACAGCGCGGCCACGGGCAGAATCAGGTTGGGCAGCGCGCCGTCGTTCCAGCCGCCTGCGGGCAGCCATTGCAGGATAACGGCGAAAATCAGCACCAGAATCGGCGCTTTGACAAAGCTGGGCACGACCACGCCGGTCATCGCCAGCGTCATCAGGGTGTAGTCCGCCCAGGTGTTCTGTTTGAGCGCGGCGAAGATGCCCAAAAGCATGCCGAGCACGGCGGCGATAACGAAGGAGTAGAGGCCGATTTCCAGCGACACGGGCAGCGCCTGCGCCAAAAGCTCGTTGACGGAGAAGTCTTTGTATTTGAACGAGGGGCCGAGATCGCCCTGCGCCAGCTGCTTCACATAGTGGAAGTATTGCAAATACATCGGGTCGTTGAGGTGGTATTTGGCTTCGATGTTGGCCAGTACGGCGGGCGGCAGGTTGCGTTCGCCCGTGAAGGGGCTACCCGGCGCGAGGCGCATCAGGAAGAAGGATACGGTAATCAGCACCAGCATGGTGGGGATGGCGGCCAATATCCGTTTGATGATGAATTTCAGCATAATCGGGTCGGTTTCCGACGGCTTGCGCCGTCTTGCTCTGCCGTGCCGCCGCGTCCGTGAGGCCGTCTGAAAGCGGGGTTTCAGCGAAGTGAAAACGGCGGGGCAGGGCAGGGGTTGGTCGGAAGAGGCCGTCTGAAAAGCGGTTGCAGTTTCAGACGGCCTGTGCGGCGGCGCTTTATCCGCGCGAGATCGGCTCGGTGCGTGCCATCAGCCAGTCTTTGGCCGCGCCTTCGGTTAGGGGGGCGAGGCGGCTGCGGACTTGGGCGTGGTAGTCGTTGACCCAGCGGATTTCGTCGTCGCTCATCAGCTCGGGTAGCATCAGGCGCGTGTCGATCGGGCACAGAGTGAGCGTTTCAAAATACAGGAATTTGCCGAACTCGGTTTCTGCGGGATGTTCCACAGGCATGTTGGCGGCCAGGTTTTCGATGCGGATGCCCCATTTGCCGGGCCGGTAAATGCCCGGCTCGATAGAGGTAACCATGCCTTTTTTCATGGCGTGGTTGGGGTTGGGCAGCGCGGCATAGGCAATCAGCTGCGGGCCTTCGTGTACGTTGAGGAAATAGCCCACGCCGTGTCCCGTGCCGTGGCCGTAGTCGCATTGCGCCTGCCACATCGGTTTGCGGCAAATGGCATCGAGCATCGGCGCGAGAATGTTTTCGGGGAACACGGTTTCGTCCAACGCGATATGCGCTTTCAACACCAGCGTGTAGTCGCGTTTTTGCGCTTCAGACGGCCTGCCTACGGGTACGACGCGGGTAATGTCGGTGGTACCGCCCCAGTATTGGCCGCCCGAATCAATCAGCAGCATGCCGTCGCCTTCAATCACGCTGTGGCTCTCTTCGGTGGCGCTGTAGTGCGCCATTGCCGCGTTGGCGTTGAAACCGGCAATCGTACCGAAACTCGGGGAAATAAAGCCGGGGCGTTGGCTGCGGTGTTTTAGCAGCAGGGTATCGACATCGACTTCGGTAACGCGTTCGCCGGCGGCCAACTTCTGTTCGAACTCGGCAAAAAAGCCGCACAAGGCCGCGCCGTCCTGCGCCATTGCTTCGCGGATGTGGGCAATGTCGGCATCGGATTTGGTGGATTTGAAGAAAGTGCTGGGATTGATGTTTTCAATCAGGCGTACAGATTCGGGCAGCTTGGCCAGCGTGCTGACGGCGGTTTTGCCCGGCTCGACCAGCAGGCTGCCCTGCAAGGCGGCCAATGAGGCGGCGGCTTCGGCATAATCACGTGCTTCGATGCCGGCGGCTTGCAGCGCGGCGGCGGAATCGGCGTTGAATCGGCTGTGGTCGGCAAACAATACGGCCGAGTCCGCGCCAATCAGCAGGAAAGACAAAAATACGGGATTGTAGGGAACGTCGTTGCCGCGCAGGTTGGTAATCCACGCGATGTCGTCGAGCGAAGAAATCAGATGGTAGTCCGCGCCCTGCTCTTTCATGGCGGCGCGTACGCGGGCGAGTTTTTCCGCCGCGCTTTCGGATACATAGTCGGGATGGTGGATATAAACGGTTTCAGACGGCATGGCCGGGCGGCCGGTCCACACTTCGTTTAACAAAGTTTCAGGATGGGCAACGCGGATGTTTTTCGCCGCGAGCGCCTGCTCTAGCGCACGTTTGCCGGTAAGCGACAGCATATCGGCGGGCACGCCTACGGTTGCGCCCTCGGGCAGGTTGGCGGCCAGCCATTCGGTGTAGGGGGCGACTTGGCCGCTTTTTTGCAAACCGATGCCGGTGCCGGCAAGCTGGTGTTCGGCCTGCTCCCAATAGCGGCTGTCCACCCACACGCCGGCATCGTCGGCAGTTACGGCCAGTGTGCCCACCGAGCCGGTAAAGCCCGACAAATCGCGCCGCGCCTGCCAGTGTTCGGGTAGGTATTCGGAAAGGTGCGGGTCGGCGGAAGGAATGACGAAAGCGTCCAAACCGTGTTTTTTCATGGCTTGGCGAAGTGCGGCCAAGTTTTCTCGAGGTGTTGCAGTCATGTTTTGCTCCTAGCGGATTCTGTGTGTTTTTCAGACGGCCTTTTTCAGACGGCCTCCGTGCTGCATGAGGCCGTCTGAAAAGGGCTTGTTATTTCTTCGGCGCGATCGACCAGTGTTTGACGGTGTAGTTGCGCAGCGGGTCGTGGGTGGAGAAGCCTTCGATGTCGGGTTTCACCAGTTGGACGGCTACCTGGTGGTAGAGCGGAATGAAGACGGAATCGCGTTGCAGCATCGCTTCGGCCTCCGTGTAGAGTTTCGCGCGCTCTTCGGGCGTGGCGCCTGCGGCCAGTGTGGCGTCGAGCGTTTGGTCGAAGACGGGGTTGTGGTAGAAGAAACGGTTGTTCGGGCTGTTGGAGCGGAAGGTGTTGAGCATGCCCGAAGGTTCGTTGTAGTCGGAACACCAGCCAGCGAGCGCGATGGCGAAATTGCCCGACTGGCGCGTGTCCAGATAGGTTTTCCATTCCTGGTTGATCAGGTTGGGCTGGATGAAGGGCACGGCGGTTTTCCAGATGGATTGCAGCGCGGTAATCTGCTTGCGCGAGGTTTCGTTGGTGCTGTAGAGCACTTCGAAGGTTAGCGGGTTGGACTCGTTGAAGCCCGCTTCGTTTAGCAGGCGCATGGCTTCGGCGGTTTTTTTCTCTTTGCTCCAATCCTTCCAGTCGGGCGCGGTTTGGGTGATGCCCTGCATTTCGGGCGGGGTGAGCTGGAAGGCGGGTACGTCCCCCCTGCCGCTGACTTTGGTAACGATGGTGCGGTCGGCGAGCATATTGAGCGCGCGGCGCACTTTCGGGTTGTCGAAGGGGAAGGCTTTGTTGTTCGGTTCGAGATAGAAGGTGCACAAGAGGGTGGTTTTGCGCACCTGGCCGGGGAATTCCTTGTCAGCGGTTTTGATCTGGTCGGACGGAATGCCGTAGGTCACGTCGGCTTCGCCTGCGCGGTAGCGGTTGAATTCGTTGGGCGCGGGCAGGAACATGACTTCGGGTACGGACACGGAGGCTTTGTCGTAATAGGCGGGATTTTTTTCCAGCAGGATGTGGCTGTTGACGCGCCATTCTTTCAGTTTGTATGCGCCGCTGACGACATAGTTTTCCGGCTGCGTCCATTTGTCGCCGTATTTTTCCACCGTGGCTTTGTGCACGGGGTAGACCCACGGCTGGACGAGCATGTCGGGGAAATAGGGCACGGGCATGCTGAGGGTGAATTGCAGAGTTTTTTTGTCGAGGGCGCGGATGCCGAGCGTTTCGGGCTTGGCTTTGCCGGTGAGCACTTCTTCGGCGTTGATGACTTTGCCGTCGGCCAGATAGCCGGCGTAGGGCGCGCCGGTTTCGGGGTCGGCCAAGCGGCGCAGGCTATAGACGAAATCGTCGGCGGTGATCGGGTCGCCATTTGACCATTTCGCGTCGCGCAGGTGGAAGGTCCAGACTTTGTCGCCGTCGCTTTCCCATTTTTCCGCCAACGCGGGAACGGTTTTGCCTTCGCCGTCGGTGCCGACGAGGCCGTCCATCATCTGGCGGATAATGGCGCCTGCGGCCAAATCGCCGCTTTTTTGCGGATCGAGCGTGCCGGGTTCGACGCTGTTGCCGATAACGATGCGGTTGTAGTTGCTGCGTTTGAAGGGTTTGGCAACGGGTTCGCTGCCGCCGCAGGCTGCCAGAGCCAGGCAGGCGACAAGACAGGCGGCGGGTAGGATTTTGGTTTTGGAGGTGGTGTTCATGAAACGGGTGCTCCTCTTGTCGGTTTTCTTTTTCTGTTGCCCGCGCCGTGCGCACAGCCTTTTCGGCGGTGCAGGCGGCGGGACGTATCGTCCGGCAGGCGGCGCAATCGGACACAAAACGCACGTGTGCGGGGTATTTTTCGTGCCGCTGTTGCGCGGGGCTGCAAAATGTATAAAGTTTTGTGCGTATTGTCAAACAATATTATCGGACTTTAAGATTGTGTAAATTAATGGTGCGGCGGCGGCGCTTTGCCGGATGCGTGCGCGGCGCGCGCTTTTGTTAGAATCGCGCTTTTTTCAGACGGCCTATCCGAGTCATGAGCGATACTCCCAACTACATCACGCCCGCAGGCTGGCAGAGCCTGAAAGACGAGCTTTATCATTTGGTGAACAAAGAGCGCCCCGAAATCGTGCAGGTGGTGAACTGGGCGGCGTCCAACGGCGACCGCAGCGAAAACGGCGATTATCTCTACGGCAAACGGCGGATGCGCGAAATCGACCGCCGCATCCGTTTTCTCACCAAGCGGCTGGAAGCGGCGCAGGTGGTCGATCCCGAAACGCGCGAGCCGACCGATCAGGTGTTTTTCGGCGCAACCGTCACCCTGCTGCGCGGCAGCGGGGAGGAGCAGACGGTGAGCATCGTCGGCATCGATGAAACCGATACGGCGCTGGGCAAAATTTCGTGGATTTCGCCGCTGGCGCGCAGCCTGATTAAGGCGCGCGAGGGCGACGAGGTGCTGCTGCACACACCCGAGGGCAGGGAGCGGATCGAGATTCTCGAAGTGGCTTATGTGAAGATAGACTGAGCGTGCAGCCGTTTTTTCAGACGGCCTTTGCTGTGTGAAAGGCCGTCTGAAAGCAAAGCTTCAACGAGGTTGCAACTTGGGAAGCGTTTGGAAAAGGGTTTGATTTAGCACAAACCATGCCTTTCTTTGCAATTATTGACAAAAAATAGCCAAGTCAAGTATAACGGCGGCGCGTCCGCACTGTGCCCGCCGCAGCCGCGTACCCAAATTCGACAAAAGAAAAAACCTTGAAGAAAGAGTAGAGCTTATGAATCCCATGTATGTCACCTTCGCCATCTATCTGGTGGCGGTTCTCCTGATCGGCCTGGCCGCCTATTTCTCCACCCGCAATTTCGACGACTACATTCTCGGCGGCCGCAGTCTCGGCCCCTTCGTTACCGCCATGTCGGCGGGCGCGTCCGATATGTCGGGCTGGCTTTTGATGGGTCTGCCCGGCGCGATTTACCTGAGCGGCTTGAGCGAAGCCTGGATCGCCATCGGCTTAACCGTCGGCGCTTATTTCAACTGGCTGTTGGTGGCCGGCCGCCTGCGCGTGCACACCGAGCACGCCAACAATGCGCTGACGCTGCCGGACTATTTCTTCCACCGCTTCGGCGCCGGCGGCCATCTGATGAAGGTGGTTTCTGCGATTATTATTCTGTTTTTCTTTACTATTTACTGCGCGTCGGGCATTGTGGCGGGGGCAACCCTGTTCCAAAGCCTGTTTGAAGGCATGACCTACCAGCAAGCCATGTGGCTGGGCGCGGGCGCCACCATCGTCTATACCTTCCTTGGAGGCTTCTTGGCCGTGAGCTGGACGGACACCCTGCAGGCTTCGCTGATGATTTTCGCTCTGATTCTGACACCGGTGATGGTGTATCTGGGCTTGGGCGGCGCCGAGCAGATGTCCGCCGCCATCCAGAGCGTGGCCGCCGAAACCGGCAAGGAATACGGCAGCCTTTTGGCCGGAACGACTTTTGTCGGCATCGTTTCCACTGCCGCCTGGGGCTTGGGCTATTTCGGCCAGCCGCACATTCTGGCGCGCTTTATGGCGGCCGAAAGCGCCAAATCGCTGGTATCCGCCCGCCGCATCGGCATGACCTGGATGATTCTGTGCCTGGGCGGTGCGGTAGCCGTCGGTTATTTCGGCATCGCCCACTTTGCCGCCAATCCGACCGACGTTGCCGCAATGAAAGGCAACCACGAGCGCGTGTTTATCGCCCTGTCCACCCTGCTGTTTAATCCGTGGATTGCCGGCGTGATCCTAAGCGCGATTCTGGCGGCGGTGATGTCCACCCTGTCCTGCCAGCTTTTGGTATGCTCCAGCGCGATTACCGAAGACTTCTACAAAGGCTTTCTGCGTAAAAACGCCCCGCAAAAAGAGCTGGTGTGGGTCGGCCGTCTGATGGTGTTGGCGATTGCCGTGATTTCCATCCTGATTGCCGCTGACCCGAACAGCAAAGTGCTGGGGCTGGTGTCCTACGCTTGGGCAGGTTTCGGCGGCGCATTCGGCCCCGTCGTCATTCTGTCGGTGTTTTGGAAACGCATTACCGCATCGGGCGCGCTGGCGGGCATGGTGGCCGGTGCCGTGACCGTGGTGATGTGGGCGGAGTATGTGAAAAAAACCGCCATCGCCGCAGGCCAAAACGGCTGGCTCACCGTGTACGAAATCGTCCCCGGCTTTATCGCCTGCGCCCTAGTTGCCGTGCTGGTGTCGCTGATCGGCAAGGCTCCGTCGCAGGAGGTGCAGGAGCGCTTTGAAAAGGCCGACGCCGACTACCGCGCCAGCCGCTGACCCCCGTTTTACGGCTCTGCCCGACTTTTTTCAGACGGCCTCCCGCCGAGGCTGTCTGAAAAGCCGTCAGAGCTGTTGAAAACGCTGCGCCGAAACCATGTGCGGCGTATAATCGACAAGATTTTTCAGACGGCCTTTTGCAGGTTGGAGGCCGTCTGAAACGACACTACCGAAACCCTCTTGGAGAACTTCAAAAAATGTTTGATTTTGCCTTTCCGGCGCAAACCGCCCTGCGCCAAGCCGTCACCGATGCCTACCGCCGCGACGAAATCGAAGCGGTCAACGATATGCTGCAACGCGCGCAAATGAGCGAAGAAGAGCGTAAAAACGCTGACGAACTCGCCCGCCGCCTCGTCACCCAAGTGCGCGCCGACCGCACCAAAGCCAGCGGCGTCGACGCGCTGATGCACGAATTTTCCCTGTCCAGCGAAGAAGGCGTCGCCCTGATGTGCCTGGCCGAAGCCCTGCTGCGCATTCCCGACAAAGAAACCCGCAACAAACTCATCCAAGACAAACTCTCCGGCGGCGACTGGAAAAGCCATTTGGGCAACAGCCCCTCGATGTTCGTCAACGCCGCCGCATGGGGTCTGCTGATTACCGGCAAACTCACCACGCCCAACAGCGACGACAGCCTTGGCGCCGCGCTCACCCGCCTCTTGGGCAAAGGCGGCGAACCCCTGATCCGCAAAGGTGTCGACTACGCCATGCGCATGCTCGGCAAACAGTTCGTCACCGGCCAAACCATTGAAGAAGCCCTGCAAAACGGCAAAGAGCGCGAAAAAATGGGCTACCGCTACTCCTTCGACATGCTCGGCGAAGCGGCCATGACCGAAGCCGACGCCAAACGCTATTTCCAAGACTATGTGAACGCCATCCACGCCATCGGCAAAGACGCTGCAGGGCAGGGCGTATACGAAGGCAACGGCATTTCCGTCAAACTCTCCGCCATCCACCCGCGCTACGCCCGCGCCCAGCACGAGCGCGTCATGGCCGAGCTGCTGCCGCGCCTGAAAGAGTTGTTCCTGCTCGGCAAACAATACAACATCGGCATCAACATCGACGCCGAAGAGGCCAACCGCCTCGAACTCTCGCTCGATCTGATGGAAGCGCTCGTTTCCGATCCCGATCTGGCGGGCTATCACGGCATCGGCTTTGTCGTACAGGCCTACCAGAAACGCTGCCCCTTCGTGATCGACTACCTGATCGACCTTGCCCGCCGCAACAACCAAAAACTGATGATCCGCCTGGTAAAAGGTGCGTATTGGGACAGCGAAATCAAATGGGCGCAGGTCGACGGCCTCAACGGCTATCCCGTCTACACCCGCAAAGTCCACACCGACATCTCCTATCTGGCCTGCGCGCGCAAACTCTTGGATGCGCAAGACGCTATCTTCCCGCAGTTTGCCACCCACAACGCCTACACTCTTGCTGCCATCTACCAAATGGGCAAAGGCAAAGAGTTCGAACACCAATGCCTGCACGGCATGGGCGAAACCCTGTACGACCAAGTCGTCGGTCCGCAGAACCTCGGCCGCCGCGTACGCATCTACGCCCCCGTCGGAACGCACGAAACCCTTCTGGCCTACCTTGTGCGCCGCCTGTTGGAAAATGGCGCCAACACCTCCTTCGTCAACCAAATCGTCGACGAAAACATCAGCATCGACGAACTCATCCGCAGCCCCTTCGACACCATCGAAAAAGAAGGCATCCACCTGCACCCCGCGCTGCCCCTGCCGCGCAACCTCTACGGCAACGGCCGTCTGAATTCGCAGGGCGTGGATTTGAGCAACGAAAACGTCTTGCAGCAGCTTCAAGCCGACCTGAACGCCGCCGCCGCCGACACCTTCCAAGCCGCCTCGATTATCAACGGCCAAGCCGTCCAAGGCCTGCCCGCAACCGAAGTGCGCAACCCCGCCGACCACGGCGACATCGTCGGCACAGCCAGCTTCGCCGATGCAGACACCGCGAAAAAAGCCGTTGCCGCCGCCGTTGCCGCGCAAAAATCGTGGGGCGGCACACCCGCCGCCGAGCGCGCCGCCATCCTGCGCCGCATCGCCGACCTCTTTGAAGAGCACACCGCGCAACTGATGATGCTGGCCGTACGCGAAGCGGGCAAAACCCTCAACAACGCCATCGCCGAAGTGCGCGAAGCCGTCGACTTCTGCCGCTACTACGCCGACGAAGCCGAGCACACCCTGCCCGAAGGCACACACGGCATCGGCACCGTCGTCGCCATCAGCCCGTGGAACTTCCCGCTGGCGATCTTCACCGGCGAAGTCGTCGCCGCCCTCGCCGCAGGCAACACCGTCGTCGCCAAACCCGCCGAGCAAACCGGCCTCATCGCCCACTACGCCGTCACCCTCATGCATCAGGCGGGCATCCCCGCCGAAGCTCTGCAACTCGTCCTCGGCGCGGGTGACGTCGGCGCGGCGCTGACGCAGGACGAACGCATCGCCGGCGTTATCTTCACCGGCTCGACCGAAGTCGCACGCCTCATCAACCAAACCCTGGCGCGCCGCAGCGACAACCCCGTCCTCATCGCCGAAACCGGCGGCCAGAACGCCATGATCGTCGACTCCACCGCCCTGGCCGAACAAGTGTGCGCCGACGTTGTCAACTCCGCCTTCGACAGCGCAGGCCAGCGCTGCTCCGCCCTGCGCATCCTGTGCGTGCAGGAAGACGTGGCCGACCACATGGTAGGCATGATCAAAGGCGCGATGGACGAACTCGTCCTCGGCAACCCGCAGCAGCTCCACACCGACGTTGGCCCCGTTATCGACGCCGAGGCACAGCACAACCTGCTCGCCCACATCGGCAAAATGAAAGGCGCGGCCAAAGCCTGCCACGAAATCAGGCCGTCTGAAAGCGTGAACGGCGAAGCCTCCACCTTCGTCAACCCCGTCCTGTTCGAACTCGACAACCTCGACCAGCTGCAACGCGAAGTCTTCGGCCCCGTCCTGCACGTCGTCCGCTACCGCGTCGGCGAACTCGACCGCCTGATCGACCAAATCAACGGCAAAGGCTACGCCCTCACCCACGGCATCCACAGCCGCATCGACGGCACAGTCGACCACATCCGCAGCCGCATCGAAGCGGGCAACGTCTACGTCAACCGCAACATCGTCGGTGCCGTTGTCGGCGTGCAGCCCTTCGGCGGCCACGGCCTCTCCGGCACCGGTCCCAAAGCAGGCGGCTCCTTCTACCTGCAACGCCTCAGCCGCCTCAGCCACTGGGTGCAGCCCGAGTTGACCACCCCCGGCCAGGCCGACGAAGCCGCGCTGAAAAAACTGGAAACCGTCCTGCACGGCCTGCCGCTCACCCAAGAGCAGAAACTCGAAGCCGCCGCCGCCCTCGGCCAGGCACGCTTCCGCACCCTGAAAGCAGCCGAAGCCCTCCTGCCCGGCCCCACAGGCGAGCGCAACGCCGCAAGCTGGCACGCCCCCAAACGTGTCTGGCTCTACGGCGGCGACCTCGCCCGCAGCTTCGCTGCCCTCGCCCAACTGGCTGCCTCCGGCATCCAAACCGTCGTCGAACCCGGCCACCCCCTGGCCGGACACTCCGACGCACTGGGCGAACTACTGGTGGTGAACGACCGTCCCGAAGTGCTCGGCATCAGCCATGTCGCCGCTCTGGACGCACTGCCCGCCGAGCGCAAACAAGAGCTGGCCAAAACCGACGGCGCGCTTATCCGCATCCTGCCCTCGGAAAACGGCCTCGATATCCTGCAAGTGTTTGAAGAAATCTCGTGCAGCATCAACACCACCGCCGCGGGCGGCAACGCCAGCCTGATGGCCATGGGCGACTAAGCAGACTCCCGTTCCGCAACAAAGGCCGTCTGAAAAACCTGCGAAGCAGGTTTTTCAGACGGCCTTTTTCAGACGGCCTTTTTCAGACGGCCTTTTTCAGACGGCCTTTTTCAGACGGCCTTTTTCAGACGGCCTTTTTCAGACGGCCTTTTT
>NZ_JBKGTW010000043.1:0-16543 GCF_046546535.1 Neisseria sp. WLZKY-1 | reverse complement strand
AAAATACCCGCCTGCCGCGTCAAAAATGCTCGCAAGGTGTCCAACCTTGCTGCGCTTTTTTCCTTGCATTCGGGCATTTTTTACTCAAAAAACCGTCTCGCAAGCTGAATGTCAACAGCCCCTAGGGCGTGTTGACAGTGGCGTTTTGGGCAAACATACTCGCCTGCCGCATCAAAAATGCCCGCAAGGTGTCCAAGCTTGCTGTGTTTTTTCCTTGCATTCGGGCGTTTTGACTTAAAAAACCGTCTTGCAAGTTGAATGTCAACGGCCCCTAGCCGCAATAAACATTGTCCTGCGACAGGATAAAGGCGCCGCCGAGGGCGGCCATCCGTTCTTTGACAAAACGGTATTTCGCTTCTTTGTCGGCGTTTGTGCCTTCGATAAAGGAAAAGTCGGTGATGCTGCGGATATTCGGGTTGTTGACGGCCAAATCCCCATCGGGATCGGCATTGCTTTTGATGGTGAGACGGTCGCACAGTCCGCCCCGACAGACAAAATAAACGCCGAAATAGGCGCTGTCGCGTTCGTCAAAACCGATGTCGAAGCACTCCTCCAGCGCGGCGGCGGCCTGCTCTTTGCTTAGGCGGGACAGGTATTGCAGGAAAAACTGTTGCTCCATGTTCGGATTCCTTATCCATCGGCTTTACGCGGCTAAAGCGCAAACCGTCTGGCGGAAGGCCGCCCAGGCGTCACCCGTTTCCGCGCCTTTGATGATGCGGTCGGTGCGGGCGCATTCCTGCAAGGCGGCGATGAGGCGGGTGATGCCGATGCGGCGGGCGGCCTGCGGCGCGAGGGTTTGCTTGTCGCCCCACAGGCGCAGGCTGCTGCGTACGGACTGGACGCTCTGCCCCTGTTTCAGGGCGGCGGTGAGGCGGATGAGGGTGCGGATGTCTTCGGCCAGCGCCCACAGCAGCAAAACGGGTTCTTCGCCTTCGGCTGCCAAACCTTCGAGCAGCCTGACGGTGCGCGCGGCGTCGCCGCCCATCCATGCGGCCGACAGTTGGAACACGTCGAAACGGGCGACGTTGGCCACGGCCTGTTCCGCTTCGGCCATTCCGACGGTGTGTCCCGGCGGATAGAGCAGGGCGAGTTTGTCGATTTCCTGTTTGGCGGCCAAGAGGTTGCCTTCGACGCGTTCGGCGAACAGGGCGAGGGCGTCGGCTTCGATGTCGAGATTTTGCGCTTTCAGACGGCCTCTGATCCATGCGGGCAGGGCATGGACGGACACGGCTTTGGCTTCGTAGACGCTGCCGTGTTTGGCGAGGGCGGCAAACCATTTGGCCTGCGTCTGCGCTTTTTCCAACTTGGGCAGCAGAACGAGGGTAACGGTGTCTGCGGGCAGGTTTTCCGCCAGCTTTTGCAGGGCGTCGCCGCCGGCTTTGCCCGGTTTGCCGTTCGGAATGTGGATTTCCAGCAGTTTCAAATCGGCGAAGAGACCGATGCTGTTGGCGGATGACAGGATTTCGTCCCAGTCGGCGGCGGTTTCCGGCGTGTATGACTCGCGGTTGAGATAGCCCTGTTTTTTCGCGGCGGCGCGCAGGGTGTCGAGGGCTTCGACGCGCAGCAGGTCTTCTTCGCCGTGGATAACGCAGAGGGGCGGCAGGGGGGTGTCGGGGGTGAGGGTTTCGATGTTTTGTACGGGCATGGCGCAAATCGGATGTGCTTTCAGACGGCCTCCGAAGGCAGAAGGCCGTCTGAAAAACGGGAAAAACGGAAAACGGCGCTCAGCGGGGCAGGAAGGAGAGGCGGCGGACGATCTGCTGCGCCGCGTCTTCGGCCATTTCGCTGCGGATCATGGTTTCCTCTTCCTGTTTGCCCAGTACTTCGCTGTCGGCATATTCGAGGGTGCGGCGCACTTCCACCACGATGGGCGAGCCTTCGGCCTTGCCGTTGCGGTAAACCTGTGCCTGCGCTTTGAGTGCCAGGCGGTATTCGCTGACGAGGGCGGCACGGGTGATGGTGAGCACGTCTTTCTGTGTTTCGACGTTTTCCACTTTCAACACGGCCTGCGCCGCGGCAGCAGGGGCGGGTGTGCCGTCGGCGCGGCGCAGGGCGTTTTCCAGCGGGCGTTGCAGCTCTGCGCCTTCGATGTGCCAGGTTTGGTAGGGCAGGCGGTCGTAGGCTTGCGTGCCTTTGAGGTGGAAGCCGCAGGCGGCGGGAAGCAGGGCGGCGGCGAGCAGGAGTTTTTTCATCGTTGTTCCTCGGCGGCGGCACAAAGGCCGTCTGAAAGCGGAGGCCGTCTGAAAACAGGCGGCGTTGCGGTATGCGGGTATGGCGGCGGGAGGCCGTTGCCGCCTATGCGGGATGGGGTTTCTGAAAAGCGGACGGGGTTTGCGGGTCGGGCGCAGCAGCCGTTTCAGACGGCCTGCGGCGCAAGGGCGGCATTCTACCGCAGAATGCGGCGGGCGGCAGAGGCCGTTCCCGCCTGCGGAATGGCGTTTCTGAAAGCGAAATTAAAACGGAGGCGGACAGGGAAAAGCGGTTTCAGGCGTCTTCCGTTTCTTCTTCCGCACCGTTATCCGCACCGGCCGCCTGCGGCAGTTCGGGCAGAACGAGTTCGCCCAGCTCGGTGAGCGGCGGGAGCTGTTCGAGGGAATCGAGCTGCAAGTCGGCGAGGAAGGCGGGCGTGGTTGCCCACAGGACGGGGCGGCCGACGGTGTCGCGGTGGCCGATGGTTTCTATCCAGCCGCGGTCGAGCAGGGTCTGCATCACGTTTTGCGAAACGGCAACGCCGCGTATGCCTTCGATGTCGCCGCGCGTGACGGGCTGCTGGTAGGCGATGATGGCCAGGGTTTCCATCACGGCGCGGGAGTAGCGCGGGCTGCGCGTTTCCTGCAAGGCGCCCAGTCGCGCGTAGGCGGCGGGGGCGATTTGGAAGCGCCAGCCCTCGCCGCTGTGGACCAGTTGCAGGGCGCGGTTTTGCCAGCGGGCTTTGAGGCTGCCGAGCACGTCGATGAGTTTGTCCTGCGACAGGGGCGGGTCGCACAGTTGGCGCAGGGTTTTTTCGCCGAGTGGTTCGGACTGGGTGAGCAGGGCGGCTTCGATGAGGGCGTCGGGCGGGAGGGTGTCGGTCATGGCTGTGTGTCGGTGTCGGCGGTTTTTTCAGACGGCCTTTCGGGCTGCGGGAGGCCGTCTGAAAAGGCGGTTTGGAAGGTTTGCAGCTGTTGCAGGACGCGGCGCGACTGTATGCCTTCGGGCAGGCGGAAGTCGAGCAGCAGACGGGTGATTTTCAGCGCCTGCTGCTGTGCGGCGCCGCTGTCGAACACGCCTTCGCGCAGCTGCAACAGGGCGCTGCCCGCGGCGGTGACGGCGGTTTTACCGTCGGCGCGGGTGTCGGGCGGAATGGGCTGCGGCGGCTGTTCGGGTTCGATAAGGTAGTGCGCCTGTGCGCTGACGGGCTTGCCGCCGATGTCGTATTCGAGATCGGGCGCGTAGCCCAGTTCGCTTAAAAGCTGCCACTCGAAGCGGCGCAGGGCGGCTGTGTGGACGGCTTGGGTGCAGACGGCGGCAAGGGCTTCGTCGAGGGCGTCGTAGAGGCGCGGGTGCGGGTCTTCGCGGGCGGTGAGTTTGAGGACGAGTTCGTTGAGGTAGAGGCCGCTGAACAGGGCGCGCCCCTGCGGCTGCGGGCGGCCGCCCAGCCATTCGGCGCGGTGCAGGGTTTTGAGTTCGGCGCTGCCGTACCACGATACGCTGACGGGCACGAAGGGAACGAGCACGCCGCGCAGTTCGCTCTGGCGTTTGCGCGCGCTGCGGGCAATCAGGGCGACGCGGCCGTAGCGGCGGCTGTACATTTCGAGCCGCAGGCTGCTTTCGCGCCACGGCGCGGCGGAGAGCAGGAAGGCGGGTTCGTGGTTGATGCGGCTGTTTTTGTCGGACATGGCGGGGAATGCGAGAGGCCGTCTGAAAAAGCGCTGCCGGTTTGGGCGGGCGCTTTTTCAGACGGCCTTTGCCGTTTATTTTTTGCTGTATTTGACGTCGTATTTCAATTCGGTCAGCACGTTTTTCAGGTTGTAGTCGAGGATGTCTTTCACCAAATCGGGCATTTCGCTCTGCACGGCCTGATAAAGCTGCTGGTTGAGGTTGGCGGCCTGGCGGGTGATGGCGGTGCGTACCAGGCCGTTGACGGCGTCAGTCAGGTGCGGCATCAGGCGGTGCAGCAGGCGCTCCACCAGCTCCTGTTCCGAAAGGCAGAACACGGGGCGGGAAGCGGGCACGCCCTGCGGGTCGAGCACGTTGACGCTGACAGGGATGTCCTGCGGGCTGAACGCGGCGGCAGCCTCGCCGTCTTTTTCGCCCTCCGTACCGCTTTGCGCCTGCGGCGCGGCATGGTGTTTCGGGGTGAACCAGACGGTTTGTTTGTCGAGCACGTTTTGCGCTTTGACATTGCCTTGCAGGGCGTTTTGCGCGTTCAGCCAGTCTTCTTCGAGCAGCACGGTGGCATCGGTTTCCGTCAGCTCGCCCGCCAGCGCGGCGTTGTGGCGGTTTTGCCAGTTTTTCAGATAGTTTTGCAAGATTTGCTTTTTGTATTCGGCATGCGCGCGGTGGTTTTTCGGCGCGGCCTCCGGCTCAGGCGCGGCAGCTTCGCCGACAGGGGCAATCTTGCCGCGTCTGGCGCGCATTTGCTCCAGTTTTCTTTCCCATTCGGGCTGATTGTTCGACATGGTTATCTTCGGCGGTACAGCTTATAATGTGCGCCATTTTAACAGAAAACCGCGAAAGGTTCGGACGATGGCAGACATCGAACAGCGTTTGGAATATTTGGAAGAAGCCAACGAGGCGCTGCGTATGCAGAACCGCGTTTTGGCCGTGGCCTTCAAAGGTCTGCTGCGCGGCCTGCCGGCGGAAACGGCGCAAAACGTGGTCGAATCCGTGCAGCTTGCCTTTGAAGACGAACTCGACCGCCTGGCCTACGAAGACAGCCCGCATGTGGATTTGTTCCACGATGTGACTTATGCCTTTTTCCGTGAAAAAGAGTAAATTCGTGATAAACTCGCGCCCTAATCAGAAAACGACCGAAAAATCGAAAGGAACCGGATTATGAAACCCGCAAAAACCAAACTTTTCGCAGCCGCGCTGGCCTGCGCGGCTCTGCTGGTCGGCTGCGGCGGCAGCCAGACTCAAGACCAAAGCCAGGCCTCCGCCACCGCAGGCGGGCAGGATGCCGGCAAAGTCTACCGCGTTGCTACCAACGCCGAATTTGCCCCGTTTGAGTTTATGGACAGCAGCAACAACATCCAAGGCTTCGACATCGACCTGATGAACGCCATGGCCAAAGAAGGCGGCTTTAAAGTCGAATACAAACACCAGCCGTGGGACAGCCTGTTTGCCGCGCTGGGCAACGGCGACGTGGACATCCTTGCCTCCGCCGTCACCATCACCGACGAGCGCAAGCAGGCGATGGATTTCTCCGATCCTTATTACAAAATCACCCAAGTGATTCTTGTGCCGCAGGGCAAAAACATCAAATCGGCGGAAGATTTGAAAAACGTCAATAAAGTCGGCGTGGTAACCGGCAACACAGGCGATTTGGCCGCAGGCAAAATTCTCGGCGCCGACAGCAGCAAAATCGCCCGTTTCGAGAACATTACCCTCGTTACCAAAGAGCTGGAAAACGGCGGCCTCGATGCCGTGATCAGCGACAGCGCGGTGGTTGCCAACTATGTGAAAAACAATGAAAGCAAAGGCTTCACCATGGTGTCCGTGCCCGATTTCGACGAAGAAAACTACGGTTTCGCCGTGCGCAAGGGCGATACGCAGACCCAAGCCATGCTGAACGATGCATTGAAAAAAGTGCGCGAATCGGGCGAATACGATCGGATTTCCGCCAAATACTTCGCCAAATAAACGGGTTTTTCAAACATCAAACAGGCCGGATGCGACGCATTCCGGCCTTTTTTCCATGCGGTGGATACGGCTTCGGAAAGCTGTGAGGCCGTCTGAAACCTTTCAGACGGCCTCAGTCTTTTTGCATTCTGTCGGTCTCAACGCCCGAACAGCTCCGCCACCATCTTTGCTTCTTCTTCCGTATAACCCGTGCCGTTGAGTTTGGCGGCAAGGGCGAACTCCCCGCTCAAACCCTTTTCGGCGCAGGTTTCCTGCCAAGCACGCAAGCGTTCCTTATCATCGGCCTTGTTTTCCAGACGGCCTATCGCGCGTGCGGCCTGCGCCGCCTGTTCTGTTTTTTTGTCCATATCTGTTTTCCGTGTCATTCGGATGCGCCGACACCACTTTCAGACGGCCGCAAACTCTTTATCAATAAAAATAAGCAAATTATAAAATTTACAATCGCTATGGTTGCACCTGCCGATGATGCTGACTAGAATACTACATATAGTATTCAAATAAGCAAATTCATACTATATATAGTATTTTAAGGACAACCGTTATGCAGACCCTGAAATTCACCATCGAGCAGATTGTCTGGCAGGAAGTGCCGGGCGAAGTGTCACTGGCGTTTTTGTTTTCAGGCTGCCAGCTGCGCTGCAAGGGCTGCCATAGCGCGGATACTTGGAAAGTGGGCTTGGGGCAGGAATTGACTGTTGAATACCTTAAAGGCCGTCTGCAACGCTATGCGGGCTTGATCAGCTGCGTGTTGTTTATGGGCGGCGAATGGGTGCACGAGGAGCTGGAAAAAATGCTGCAAACCGTGGCGGCGGCGGGCTTGAAAAGCTGCTTGTACACCGGCTTGGAGCGCGAGGAGCTGGAAACGGTTTCAGACGGCATCATCCCGCTTTTGACCTATCTGAAAACCGGCCGCTGGGTGATGGAATTGGGCGGACTCGACAGCCCGGCAACCAACCAGAAATTTACCGATTTGCGCACGGGTGAGGTGATCAACCATTTGTTCGTAAAAGACAAACCCGCGCCAAAAGTGATTCCGATTGCCGCCCCCGCGGCGGCGGCGGCAGGCTTGGCGGAGAACCGCGAAGCCCTTCTTCAGACGGCCTGAACCGTCTGTTTTCCCCCGTTTTCAGGCTGCCGTCTGAAACCCGCAAAGGCAGCCTGAAAACCATTCCAACCCAACTTTAGGAGGATTTAACATGATTCGGCTGCATCCCGAACAGTTAAACGGCAAACTGCAGTTCATGCACGACTATATTTCCGCGCACAACGCGGCCGACGGCTCGAAGATGGACGCCAACGCCAACGTCACGCAGAAAAACATCGCCACGATGGAAGCGGAAATCATGAAAGACTTTTTCGTGCAGATGAACCGCGCCCAAGTGTCGCGCAAAATCGCCGAGATTTTCGACGAAGACACCGCACGTGAATACATCCGCCAAATCGAGGCGCACGAAATCTATGTGCACGACGAAACCAGCCTGAAACCCTATTGCGTGTCGGTAACGCTGTATCCGTTTTTGCTCGACGGCTTAACCAAGCTCGGCGGCGAATCGAAAGCGCCCAAGCATCTGGCGTCGTTCTGCGGCTCGTTTATCAATCTCGTGTTTGCCATCAGCGCCCAGTTTGCCGGCGCGGTGGCCACCGTGGAATTTCTCACTTATTTCGACTACTTCGCCCGCAAAGACTACGGCGACAACTATCTCGAAACCCACGCCGCCGAAGTCGCCAACCATCTGCAACAGGTTGTTTACAGCATCAACCAGCCCGCCGCCGCACGCGGTTACCAGAGCGTGTTTTGGAATATTTCGGTGTACGACCAATACTATTTTGAAGCCATGTTCGGCGATTTCGTCTTCCCCGATTTTGAAAAACCGGTGTGGGAAAGCGTGGCCAAGCTGCAAAACTTCTTCCTGAAATGGTTTAACCAAGAGCGCACCAAAGCCGTATTGACCTTCCCCGTCGTAACCGCCGCCATGCTCACCGACGGCGGCAAGTGCAAAGACGGCGTGTTTGCCGACCAAATGGCTAAGGAATTGTCCGAGGGCAACTCGTTTTTCGTGTATTTGTCGGACAACCCCGACTCGCTCGCGTCCTGCTGCCGCCTGCGCAACGCCATCGAAGACCGCACCTTCAGCTACACGCTCGGCGCGGGCGGCGTGGCCACCGGTTCGATTAACGTGATTACCATCAATATGAACCGCTTGGAACAAGACGGCCGCGATTTGGCCGCCGAAGTCGCCAAAATCCATAAATACCAATACGCCTACCGCAAGCTGATGGAAGAGTACCAGGCCGCCGGCATGCTGCCCGTGTACGACGCAGGCTTTATCACGCTGGACAAACAGTTCCTGACCATCGGCATCAACGGCATGGCCGAAGCCGCCGAAGCCAACGGCATCACCGTCGGCTACAACGACGACTACATCCAATTCGTGCAAGGCCGTCTGAAAGTGATTTTCGACGCCAACCAGGCCGCCAGCCGCCACTACGGCGTGAAATTCAACACCGAATTCGTGCCCGCCGAAAACCTCGGCGTGAAAAACGCCAAATGGGACAAAGCCGACGGCTACAAAGTCAGCCGCGACTGCTACAACTCCTATTTCTACGTGGTGGAAGACGAGCAAATCAACGCGCTCGACAAATTCCTGCTGCACGGCAAAGAGCTGGTGGACTGGCTCGACGGCGGCTCGGCGCTGCACCTGAATCTCGACGAAGCCCTGCCCGAAGCCGGCTACCGCTCGTTGCTCGACATTGCCGCACGCACCGGCTGCAACTACTTCTGCGTCAACGTGCGCATCACCATCTGCAACGACTGCGGCCATATCGACAAACGCACCCTGCAAGCCTGCAGCGGCTGCGGCTCGCACGACATCGACTACGGCACCCGCGTCATCGGTTATCTCAAACGCGTTTCCGCTTTCAGCAGCGGCCGGCGCAAAGAGCACGCGCTGAGGCATTACCACCGCGAAGCCGCTTAGACACATAATGCAGGCAAAAGGCCGTCTGAAAATCCAAAACACGGGTTTTCAGACGGCTTTTTTGCCCCCGACGGAGCGGGCGGGTAAGACGGCAGGTTTTGGGACGGTTTTATAAAGCTTGCAGGCCGGTTAGACGGCCTTTTGCCTTTTGGCGGCCGTCTGAAAAAGCGCGGGAGCAGATTTCAGACGGCCTTTCTTTCAGGCTGCGAATGTTTCCGAAAAAACGGCGGACGGGGTCAGCCCTGCTGTTCCAGCATTTTGCGGAAACGCAGCAGCGCCAGGACGAGGAAGGCGGTACCGATCAGCGCCATCACCAGCATCTGGCTCCACACGGTTTCGATGCCCGCACCACGAAAAACAATGTTTTGCGAGAATTTCATAAACTGGGTGAGCGGCCAGTATTCGCTGGCGATTTGCGCCGCGCGGGGCATATTGTCGCGCGGCGACGAGCCGCCCGCAAAAAGGTTCATCACGATGTAGACGGGCAGAATCAGCATGCCGAACTGTCCCATGGTCGGGGCGAAGGTGGAAATCATGATGCCCAGGGCGGCGGCGGAAAACATAAAAAGCGCCATGCCCGCCGCGTAGAGCAGGAGCGAGCCCTGTATCGGCACGCCGATACCCAAATGGACGACAAACCACAGCGAGCCGAGGGCGGCAAGCATAATCACCGCGCCGTTGGCGAAGATTTTGCCCATCATCAGCTCGAAAGCGGTAACGGGCATCACCAGCAGATGCTCGATGGTGCCGCGCTCACGCTCGCGGATCACGGCAGCGCCCGCCAAAAGCATCAGCATCATCAGCGCCATCGTGCCGATTTGCGAGGTGGGCATAAACCACGAGCTTTCGCCATTGGGATTGAATTCGGCGGTGATAACGGGTTTGACGATTACCGGCAGTTCGCGTCCGGCAAAGGCGTTGGTTTCGCGGCTGAAAATCTGCGACAGATAGGATGCGCCGACGCCCGCCTGCGTGACGGCAGTGGCGTCGATAAGGAGCTGCACGGACGGGCTGCGCTCCAAGAGCACGTCGCGTTCGAAATGCGGCGGGATTTCGAGGATGAAGGTGTATTCGCCCTTGTCCATCGCTTCGGCGGAGTCTTCGCGCCGCACGTCGCGCACGGTTTTGAAATAGGGCGGCTGCACGGCGTCGCGGATGCGCATCGACAGCGCGGAGCGGTCGAGGTCGATGATGGCGATGGAGGCGTTTTTCACATCGGTGCTCACCTGCGCCATCTGGTAGATGGTGGCGGTGAAGATGTAGACGATGAGCAGCATCAGCACGGGGTCGGTGAGGACGCTGCGGAATTCTTTCAGCGTCAGGGTAAGGATGTTTTTCAGGGTGCGCACGGTTTTCTCCCTTTCAGACGGCCTTTTGCCGAAACTCCGTTTTCAGACGGCCTATTTGCGCCAGTAGTCGGGTGTGAACAGGATGAACACGGTGAAGATTTCCAGCCGCCCCAAGAGCATCACGGCGCAGCAGATCCATTTTTGCAGGTCGCTGAGGGCGGCATAGTTGTAGGCCGGACCGACGGTGCCTAAGCCGGGGCCTGCGTTGGTGATGCAGGCGATGGCGGCGGAGAGGGCGGTCACCAAATCCATGCCGCTTGCCATCAGGCCGAGGGTGGCGGCGACGATGGTCATGAAATAAACGAAGATAAAGGCCATCACGGCCATCGCCGTGCGGTCGGACACGGAGCGCTTGTTGAGTTTGACGGTGCGCACGGCGTTGGGGTGCAGCAGCAGCGACACTTCGCGCAGGCTAAATTTGGCAAGGACGAGGGCGCGGGCAAGTTTGATGCCGCCGCCCATTGAGCCGGTGTTGGCCAGCACGTTGGCGAGAAAAAACATCCACAGGGTGACAAACAGCGGCCACACGGCAAAATCGGTGTTGGCAAAGCCGCTCGCCAGGCCGGTGGAGATAAAGTTGAAGCCGACGTAGCGCAGCGCTTCGGGCAGGGAATAGAAGCCTTTGTACCACATATACAGGCTGGCGGCGACGATGCTGGCGGCCAGCACGACGAGCATGATGCGCGATTCTTCGTCGCGCCAGTAGGGGCGGGGAGATTTTTCCTGTGCTACGGCGAAGTGGTTGGCGAAATTGATGGCGCCCAGCACGGTGGCGGCGGCGATAACGGCTTCGATGGCGGGCGATTTGTAGAAGGCGATGCTGGCGTCGTGGGTGGAGAAACCGCCCAGCGAAAAGGTCGACATGGCGTGGCAGACGGCGTCGAACCAGCCCATGCCCGCCCATTTGAGGGCGGCGCAGGTGAGCAGGGTGAAGGCGAGGTAGACCAGCCACAGGCGTTTGGCCGTCTGCGAGATACGCGGCGCCATTTTGCTGTCTTTGTCGATGCCGGGGATTTCGGCTTTGAACAGCTGCGTGCCGCCGACGCCGAGCATGGGCAGGATGGCGACGGCCAGCACGATGATGCCCATGCCGCCGAACCAGTTCATCATGTGCCGCCAGAAGTTGAGCGATGGGGCGAGGGTGTCGAGGCTGGGGATAACGGTGGCGCCGGTGGTGGTGAGGCCGCTCATGGCTTCGAAAAAGGCGTCGGTGTAGCTGGCCTTGGGGAAATAGAAGTAGAAGGGCAGGGCGGAGACGGCGGCAAAGCCGAGCCAGAGCAGGAAGACGAGGGTGAAGCCGTCGCGCGGGCGCAGTTCTCGGTGGTGCTTGCGCGTCGACGCCCACACGGCCACCGAGCCGGACAGCGTTACCAGCGAGGTGCTGGCAAAGGCGAGGAAGGCGGAGTCGTGGTAGAGGTAGGACACCAGCGTCGGAATCAGCAGCAGCAGCGCGTAGAGCGCGGCAAGCTTGGAGAGGACGTGGACAATCGGGGCGATTTTGTAATACATGGTGTTTGTGTTGCCGTTTTGTTGTTGGCCGCGCGGCAGCGGCGTTTTGGAAGCGGTATTTCGGTTTTCAGACGGCCTTTTGCGGCTTGTAGGCCGTCTGAAAAGGGGTTTGCGGCGTGGCGGGGAACGTGTGCGCCGCCTTGGGTCGGTACACCCTACCGGTTTGCCGCCTTTGGTTTTGGCTTTTCAGACGGCCTCAATAAACATAAAGCCTGCCCGATGCCCAGCCGCAGGGCAGGTGTCCGGTGTTGAGAACGGCGGGCAGGTCGAGATGGAGGGAAACGGCCGCCCCGCTTTTCGTGTGTTCTGCGGCCGCGTATTCCAAGAATGCACCCAAAACGATGGCATAGAGGGCGTCGCAGATGTCCTGTGTTTTCAGTTTGCAGCGTTTGGCCGCCGCTTCCCACTGCGGCCTGCGGGCATGGAAAAACGCGGCGGCGGCCGGGTCGAGGCGGTTGGCCTGTGCGCCGAGCACGGCCGGCACTTCGTTTTGCGCTTCACGCTGCACACCTTCCCACAATTCGTCGTCCAGCCATTTTCCGGCTTCGGACAAGGTGTCTGCCCGCACGCAGTCAAACGGAGCGAAGGCGGCGGCATCTGTGTCAAACGGCAGGCCGACCTGTGTCAGCCAGCAACCGGTATCCGGCATTTTGTCGGCGGCGAAACGGTCAAAAAGCGCGGCGGCCTGCGGTTCGGGGCGGATGGGTTTGAGCGGTTTCATAAACGGAAATCTTTGTGTCCGGCGGTTTGAGGCCGTCTGAAAACGGGCTTGGGGAGGCGTTGTTCTTACTGTGCTGTGTGTGATGCGGCGGAAACCGCGTGCGCGGCTGCGCCGCACACCTTGTTTGTTGGTTTTTAACTTCGTTGAAGCTACGCTTTCAGACGGCCTCAGCCGAAGAAGCCGACTTTCACCTGTATCAGTTTTTCCAACTCGTGTAGGACGCGGCGGCGGGAGACGAAGAAGATAAGGTGGTCGCCGTCCTGCATTTTGATGTTGTCTTTGTGCCCCATCACCACTTCGTCGCCGCGCACGAGGCCGGCGATGTGGCAGCCGGGCGGCCATTTGATGTCGGACACGCGGCGGCCGACGAGGGCGGAGGTGTCTTTCGTGCCGTGGACGACGACTTCAATGGCTTCGGCGTGGCCGCGCCGCAGGGGGTGCACTGCCGCCACGTCGCCCGGGCGGATGTGGGTGAGGATGTTGCCGATGGTGATCATGTGCGGCGAAACGACGATGTCGATCTGGTTGCCTTCGAGCAGGTCGACGTAGCGCGAGCGGTTGATGATGGTAATGACGCGGCGGGCACCGAGGTCTTTGGCCAAGAGGCTGGCCATGATGTTGTTTTCGTCGTCGTTGGTGAGGGCGAGGAAGACGTCGATTTCGTCGATGTATTCGTGCGAGAGCAGGTTTTCGTCGGTGGCCGAGCCCTGCAGCACGAGGCTGGTGTCGAGGTGTTCGGCCAGCCATTCGGCGCGCTGCGGGTTGTGTTCGATGATTTTGATGTCGTAGGTTTTTTCGATTTGTTTGGCCAAGCGGTAGCCGATGTTGCCGCCGCCGGCGATCATCACGCGGCGGGTGCGTTGTTCGAGCGGGCGCAATTCGCGCATCACGGTTTTGACGTGGCGGCTGTCGGCGATGAAAAACACTTCGTCGCCTTCGATAACGACGGTTTCGGCGGTGGGGACGATGAGGCGGTTGTTGCGGTAGATGGCGCAGATTTGGCAGTCCACGTCTTCGGGCAGGTGTTCGCCGATGGTGGCGATGGGGCGGTTGACGAGCAGGCCGCCGTTGTGCGCCTGCACCACGGCCATGCGGGCTTTGTCGTCGGCAAAACGCAATACCTGCAAGGCGCTGGTGTAGCTCAAGAGGGAAGACAGGCGTTCGGTCACGAGCTGTTCGGGGTGGATGGAGTCGGTAACGGCGAAGGCGTCGAGCACGCTGTTGTCTTCGTCGCCGCCGTATTCGAGGTAGTCGGCCAAGCGCACGCGGGCGATGCGGTTGGGGATGTTGAAGAGATCGGCGGCGATGCGGCAGGCGGTGAGGTTGGTTTCGTCGTGCCGCGTCAGCGCCAGCAGCATGTCGCTGTCGCCCGCGCCCGCTGCTTCCAGCAGGCTGGGCGAAGCGCCGTTGCCGACGATGGTCTGCACGTCCAGCTGCGTGCCGATGCGGCGCAGGGCGTTTTCGTCGGTGTCGATGATGGTGACGTCGTTGTTGGGCATGGCGGCGAGGTTCTGTGCAATGGTCGAGCCGACTTGGCCGCTGCCGAGGATAAGGATTTTCACGTTGTCTGCCAGTTTGCGGGAAAGGCGGCATTTTAAACCAAATCCCGCGCCGACACCCGCGCGCAATGCCGTAAAACGTTTCGGCTTTGCCAAAGCTGCGCTTTCAGACGGCCTCTTATATGGAGGCCGTCTGAAAACGGGTTTAGGCCGTCTGAAACGGCTATTCGATATTCTGCACCTGTTCGCGCATCTGCTCGATCAGCACTTTCAGCTCCACCGAAGCCTGCGTGCATTCGGCGGCTATCGCCTTGCTGCCGAGGGTGTTGGCCTCGCGGTTGAGTTCCTGCATCAGAAAATCCAGCCGCTTGCCGATGCTGCCTTTGGCTTCGGTAACGATGCGGCGCACTTCGCCGATATGCGTTTTCAGACGGCTGAATTCTTCGTCCACATCCGCCTTCTGCATAAAGAGGGCGAATTCCTGTTTCAAACGGTCTTCGTCGATATTGGCCACCGCCTCCGCCAGCCGCGCGCGGGCTTTGTCCAAATGCGCCTGCACCAGGGCAGGAAACTGCCCCGCCAGCGCATCGACGATGCCGTCTATCGCCGAAAGCCGCTCCAAAATATGCGCTTTGAGCTTTTCGCCCTCACGCGCACGGGCGGCGGAGAACTCGGCCAGCGCGTCGTCCAACAGCGACTGCACGGCCAGAACAAAGGTTTCTTCGTCTTCCGACTGCGCCGCCAGCACGCCGGGGAAGTGCAGAATGTCGGCCACCGTCAGCTTGCCCAAACCGCCGAACTCACCGCGCCATTTGTCGTTCAACGCCGCCAATTCGGCCGCCAGCGCATGGTTGACCGACAAAGCCGCCGCGCCCGCCGCGGCCGTCTGAACCTGAATGCGGCACTCGATTTTGCCGCGCGCAGCCGCCGTCGCGATTTTCTCGCGCAGGCTGCCTTCCAAATGGCGCAGATCGTCGGGCATTTTGAACTGCACGTCGAGATAGCGGTGGTTCACCGCGCGGATGTCGAGATTGATGCGCTTGCTGCCGCATTCGCCGGCGGCGTTGGCAAAGCCCGTCATGCTGTGGATGGTCATGTTTTTACTCCGTTTCGTTAAAGACGAGTGAAATCGGGCGGCAATATAGCACATTTGCCCGTGCTATAATTTGCATTTTTTAACAGAGGGAAACCATGCAAACCTATGCCCGCACCGGCCGCGCCGCCGACGAACTGCGTCCCCTGCGCATCACCCCAAACTTTCTCCCGCACGCCGACGGCTCGGCGCTGATCGAATGCGGCAGCACCCGCGTTATCTGCACCGCCAGCATCGACGAAAACGTGCCGCCTTTTCTGCGCGGCAAAGGCCAAGGCTGGGTTACCGCCGAATACGGCATGCTGCCCGCCTCCACCGCCTCGCGCATGCGCCGCGAAGCCGCCGCGGGCAAACAGAGCGGCCGCACGCAGGAAATCCAACGCCTGATCGGCCGCTCGCTGCGCGCCGCCGCCGACATGGAAAAACTCGGCGAGCGGCAGATTCTGATCGACTGCGACGTGATTCAGGCCGACGGCGGCACGCGTACCGCCTCCATCACCGGCGCATACGTCGCCCTCGAGCTGGCCGTGCGCAAGCTGCTTTCAGACGGCCGCATCGGCGAAAACCCGCTGGTATCGCAAATCGCCGCTGTGTCTGCTGGCATCGTCGGCGGCGTGCCGCTTTTGGATTTGGACTATCCCGAAGACTCCGGTTGCGACAGCGACGTCAACATCGTGATGAACGCCGACGGCGGCATCATCGAAATCCAAGGCACAGCCGAGGGCGCGGCT
The DNA here is from genome assembly GCF_046546535.1 of Neisseria sp. WLZKY-1. Lineage (NCBI taxonomy): Bacteria > Pseudomonadati > Pseudomonadota > Betaproteobacteria > Neisseriales > Neisseriaceae > Neisseria > Neisseria sp. WLZKY-1. The sequence goes on along the minus strand of NZ_JBKGTW010000043.1, from coordinate 819 downwards.
TTCTCGTTTGACGAGCTGGCCGAACTCGTGCGCCTGGCGCAAAAAGGCATAGTCACACTAGCCGCCGAGCAGAACCGGGCACTGGCGGCCGTCTGAAAACAACGCTTCGGCAAAGTTATAGTGAGCCAAAATAGAAAAGATACAAGGCAGCAAGCCGCAGACAGTATGGGTAATACGGGGCTGGTTTTCTTGGCATTTTCAATGCCGTAGAAAACCGCCCTCTTCGAGTTAAGGCGCAGCAACGCCGTAGATTTTTTATTTTGGCTCACTGGAGTTGACTATAACGATGTATGGAATTATGGAAAGACGTTTTGCAAATACAAACGAGGTTTTTACGAATTGGAGTGCGAACAGCCGAAATAATCCTAACAACCTATTGAATTGATTAAAAAAATAAAGGCCGTCTGAAAGCTGGATTCCAGGTTTTCAGACGGCCTTTTAGGACAAGGGCGGCTGTATAGGACGATAGGCTGTGTTGCGTAACGCACCGCCTGTAATGTCTACCGCCAGCCCAAATCTCCAATCAAATTTTCAGACGGCCTTTTGTCTGCCGCACGCAGACTTGGCAAGCGCCCGAATCCGCGTACGTTGCCGCGCGATCCTGCCGCCGCATCCGAGGCCGTCTGAAAACGGGGCGTAAGTAACAAATTTACTGCCCAAAACCCCCGCAAGCCTTATGCTACAAGACTTTAAGCGGAGTCAAAACCTTTGAACACAAAAATGCCCTTTTTGCGGCTCAAAACAGGTCAAAAAGAATGGTAAGCATCAAGGTCGCCAACGATACAAATGCAAATGTTGTAACAAGTATTTCAACGGCGG
>NZ_JBKGTW010000042.1:0-18116 GCF_046546535.1 Neisseria sp. WLZKY-1 | reverse complement strand
TGGCCGCATCCAACCTGTCGGGGCAGACGCGCAACCCGCACGAGGTTTTTTTAAACGTAGGCATCGCATCCTACTTCATGGCGCAGACATGGCGGCTGCGCCACAGCAAGGCGCAAAACTGGTAAACCAAAGGCCGTCTGAACGTTTCAGACGGCCTGTTTTTTTGAAAGGAAAACCATGAACGGAAATCTGAAACTCGACGACACCGGCTACGCCCTGATCGAGCGGCTCGAAGGCAGCCGCCGCGCCGCCTACAAAGACAGCGCGAGCATCCCCACTATCGGCATCGGCTTTATCCGCTACACGCTGGGCGCACGCGCCGGGCAACGGGTGAAGATGGGCGACACCCCCACCGATGCGGAAATCAAGGCGGAGTTTTTAAACCAGGTGCAAACCTACGAAGCGGCCGTGCGCCAATACGTCCGCGCCCCGCTGACGCAGTCGCAGTTCAATGCCTGTGTTTCCCTCTGCTACAACATCGACGTGACGGCCTTTGCCAAATCCTCCGTCGTGCGCCTGCTGAACGAAAAACGCTACCGCGCCGCCTGCGAAGCCTTCGCCCTGTGGAACAAGGCGGGCGGCCGCTTCGTGCAGGGCTTGGCGAACAGGCGGCTGGCGAAGCAGAATGAGTTTTTTAGGAACGGTTAGTCAAAAGATTTTTTGCAAAATTTACAGATGGTGTAAATCCGTTATTTTAAGGTTCGGACGGCCTCTGTTGCAGGCCGTCTGAAAAAGGAGAAACCATGAGATGGCTTTTAAAATACTGGAAACCCGCCCTTGCCGCCTTGCTGCTTGCCCTCATCGCCGCATGGCAGGCCGACCGCCGCACGCAATACCGGCGCGGGCAGACCGACAAGGCCGCCGAAATCAGCCTTGCGCTGGCAAAGGCGGCGCAGACCCAAAATGAAAACACCCTCAACCAAGAACGGCAGGCACGGCAGAAACTTCACGCCGCGCAGGCCGCAATCGAAAAGGAACGAAACCATGCCCAAACTGTTGCCACTGATATGCGCCGTGAGCTTGACCGCCTGCGCCGCCACGCCGACATACATTCCCGCCGCCTGCCCGCAGCCTCCTCTCCCGCCTGCTCACCTGATGAAGACGCTGCCCGAGGCTGGCAGCTATTCGCAGAGAGCGCAGCACGATATGCAGAACTGGCTGAAACCACAGACCGGCAACGCAACGACCTTGCCGAGTGGCAGGCATACGGCGCAGTAGTGGCGGACAGTGTGTCCAAGTAAGCGAAAGGCCGTCTGAAAACCATATCAACCGCTTGGGTAAAATGGTTTTTATACGGCGTGTTTTTTATTGTGATTGGTCTTAAATTCTTCAAACCGTTGCAATTAAAACGCAACTTATATTATTTAATTTATTGATTAACAAACAATAAAAGAATCCCCGTGGGCGTGCCAGTTTTTCCAACCCTCCGTTTGGTAACGGAGGGTTTTTCTCTATACTATACTGGATTTTCGTTTTTACACACATTTAAGCATTTAAGGCAAACAGCCTGTCCTGCGCTCCGGCACTTTTCGACTTCGTTGAAGCTCCGCTTTCAGACGGTCTTCCGTCTTTTCCCGCAGGGCATTCTGGCAGACGGCGCGCCGTTGCAACAGAGGCCGTCTGAAAGCGCATTCCCCCTGCCGCACACCGCATTCCGTCACGCGGCAGGGGTTTTCAGACGGCCTCGGCGGCGCGGGTGTTTCATGTATAATGCTGCGGTTTTACAGCAAGGAATGCGCTATGTGGTTTAAGCAGATCAGTTTCTACCCGCTTGACAAAAACAAGCTACCCGACGCGGACACGCTCTCGGCCAAGCTGGTGGAACTGCCGTTTGCGCCCTGTCAGGGGCTGGACTGGTTCAGCGAAGGTTTTGCCGCGCCGGTGCCGTTTTCGCCGGAAGCGGTTTTTCCCGCCGACTTCACTTGGGGCGTGGCGCTGAAAAAAGAAGAGAAGGTACTGCCCGCAGGCGTTATCCGCGACATTTTGGACGAGAAAGTCGCCGAAATTCAGAACAACGAAGCGCGCACGGTCGGCCGCAAGGAAAAACAGGAATTAAAAGAGCAGATTACCGACGATCTGCTGCCGCGTGCCTTCACCCGCAGCGGCCGCACGCAGGCGGTGTTCGATACGAAGCACGGCTATCTTTTGGTCAACAGCGCCTCCGCCTCCAAAGCGGAAAACATGCTCACCAAGCTGCGCGAAGCCTTGGGCGGCTTGGAAGCCTCGCTGCCGCACACCAAGCAGTCGCCTTCAAGCCTCATGACCCAATGGCTGCTGCAAGGGCATTGCGACGGCGGCTTCGAGCTCGACAGCGATTGCGAACTCAAAGGCGCGGGCGATGTCGTGCCCGTGGTGAAAGTATCGAAACAGGATCTGACCGCCGACGAAGTGGTGCAGCATGTGAAAAACGGCAAAACCGTCACCCAGCTCGGTTTGGTATGGCGCGAACAGATTGCTTTTGTACTGACACAGGATTTCACGCTCAAACGCATCCAATATCTCGACGTTTTGCAGGAAGAGGCGGAAAGCCACGGCGACGATGCTGCCAGCCTCGCCTTCGCGTCGCAGGTTTTGATGGCCGAATCGCTGGGCACGATGCTGGACGAGCTGGTCGGCCTGCTGGGCGGCTGGCAGGAATAAGCCCGCCGTTTTCAGACGGCCTCTTGTTACAGAGGCCGTCTGAAAACATAAATAAAGAACGAAAGGATTGGATATGACGAAATTTCTAGCCGCCGCCCTGCTGGCCGCCCTGCTGCCGCACGCCGCCGCCGAAGTAATCGACCCCTATCAGGGCAAAGGCTGCCGCTACGAAGGTGCGGTAAAAGAAGATTTGCCACAGGGGCAAGGCGTGTGGTCGTGCGACAACGGCAACCGCTACGAAGGCACGTTTAAACACGGCAAATTCAACGGCAAGGGAACATTCACTGTCAGCGGTTCGGACAATGTTTTCCTCGAACCCTTCGGCGCATACAGCTCCCGTTTCAAAGGCATGCGCATGGAAGGCAGCTTCCAAAACGGCCGTGCCAACGGCGTGATCCAAGTGTATGAAGGCAGCGACCATATCTTCACCCTCACCTACGACAAAGGCATCATGAAAGAAGCCAAGCTGCCGAAAAAGAAAAAATAAGCCGCTTTCAGACGGCCTTGCCGCAAAAGGCCGTCTGAAAACACCCAACCCCGCACAACCCCACCCAACAGGACAACGAGATGAGCATCAAATCCGACAAATGGATACGCCGCATGAGCGAAGAGTTCGGCATGATTGAACCCTTCGAGCCGAACCAGGTGAAAGAAGCCGACGGCAAAAAAATCATCTCCTACGGCACATCGAGCTACGGCTACGACATCCGTTGCGCCAACGAATTCAAGATATTCACCAATATCAACAGCACTATCGTCGACCCGAAAAACTTCGACCCGAAAAACTTTGTAACAGTGGAAGACGACTGCTGCATCATCCCGCCTAACTCGTTTGCGCTGGCCCGCACGGTGGAATATTTCCGCATTCCGCGCAACGTGCTCACCGTGTGCTTGGGCAAATCCACCTACGCCCGCTGCGGCATCATTGTCAACGTCACCCCCTTCGAGCCCGAATGGGAAGGCTACGTTACCCTCGAATTTTCCAACACCACCCCCCTGCCCGCCAAAATCTACGCCAGCGAAGGCGTGGCGCAGGTCTTGTTTTTCGAGAGCGACGAAATCTGCGAAACCTCCTACAAAGACCGCAACGGCAAATACATGGGGCAAACCGGCGTCACCCTGCCGAAAACCTGACCCACGTTTTTCAGAAACGTCATTCCCAAGTAAGCAGGAACGGTATCCGATACCCAAAGGCCGTCTGAAACTCCCGCCACGATTTTCAGACGGCCGCAAAGCGCGGCATAAAGGCAGTCTGAAACATCACCGCCCTACCCTGCCAAGCTTTCAGACGGCCTCTGTGCATCGGAGGCCGTCTGAAAACAAAGCTTCAACAAAGTGAAAACCCATCAACGGAAACACCATGCTCTTTCTTGTCTCCCCCGCCAAAAACCTCAACGAAAAAGACCCCGCACCCGTTGCGCAACACAGCCGGCCCGCCCTGCTCGACCAGGCCGCGCAGCTGATGGACGAAGTGAAACAGCTCGCCCCGCAGCAAATTGCCGAACTGATGCACGTTTCCGACAAAATCGCCCTCTTAAACGCCGAACGCAACGCCGCCTGGCACATCCCGTTCACCCCCGAAAACGCCAAACAGGCCGTTTTCCTCTTTAACGGCGACGTTTACGAAGGCCTGTCCGCTGCCACACTCGATTCAGACGGCCTCGCCTACCTGCAACAACACCTGCGCATCCTCTCCGGCCTCTACGGCCTGCTGCGCCCGCTCGACCTGATGCAGCCCTACCGCCTCGAAATGGGCACGCCGCTATCCAACCGACGCGGCAAAAACCTCTACGAATACTGGGGCGGCCGCATCACAGAGCTGCTGAACGAAACCCTGCGCGAACAGGCCGCCGACACCGTTATCAACCTCGCCTCGCAGGAATACTTCAAAGCCGTGCAGCCGGAAAAACTGGCCGCCCGCATCATCACCCCCGTGTTCAAAGACGAAAAAAACGGCGTCTACAAAATCATCAGCTTCCACGCCAAACGCGCCCGCGGCCTGATGGCGCGCTATGCCGCAGAGCACCGCATCACCGACCCCGAACAGCTCAAACACTTCGACAGCGAAGGCTACGCCTACAACGCCGCCGCCTCGTCGGAAAACGAATGGGTCTTCCTGCGCGACACCCGAAAATAAAGGCCGAAACGCTTGCCAACACGGCGGCTTTACGCTATTATCCACCGCTTTCAAGAAACGGAAGCGTGGCAGAGCGGTTTAATGCAACGGTCTTGAAAACCGTCGAGGGTTGATAGCCCTCCGTGAGTTCGAATCTCACCGCTTCCGCCAGTCTTGGAATTTTTTGTTTGCATAACAGGAAACGTGGCAGAGAGGCTGAATGCAGCGGACTCGAAATCCGCTAAGGGCGCAAGTCCTTCGTGGGTTCGAATCCCACCGTTTCCGCCAAAAGATACTTGAACAGGTCGGACATTTTGTCCGGCCTGTTTTTCATGCCTTGCACAAATACGGTTTTGCGTCTGCAACCGACAACAAAAAAGGCCGTCTGAAAAACCTGCTTCGCAGGTTTTTCAGACGGCCTTTTTGCCGTGGCAGCAGCGGTTTGCGCTTTATTCCGCTTCGGCAGCCTCGGCTTGCGGCCGGGGTTTGCGCAGCTCTTCCACTTCGTCGAGCAGGCGCATGATGAGGCCGAGGGCAGGGATGCCGGCGTCGAAGTCGCGGCTGATGCGGGCGGCGCGGCGGACGCGGGCGAGTTGGAAGCCGCTGAACTGCGCCTGTTCGGGACGGCCTTCGATGCTGATGATGTCTTCTTCTATCAGTTCGAGCAGCCATTCGCGGCGGCATTGTCCGATGCGGACGATTTCTTCAAAGCTGAGGGTGATGTCGGTTTTCATGGTGTTTGTCCTTTGCGGTGTCAGGCGGTGTGGCCGAAGTGGGCGGCAAGCTGCTCCCAGGCGCGGCGGTCGGCTTCGCTTTCGGCTTTGGGTACGGTGATGCGGATGGTGAGGTAGAGGTCGCCCGCTTCTTTGGCGGGGATGCCTTTGCCTTTGAGGCGGATGGTTTTGCCGCTTTGGCTGTTGGCGGGCAGGCTGACCTGCAGGCGGCCGGTGGCGGTGGGGACGATGATTTTGCCGCCGAGCACTGCTTCCCAAGGTTTGACATCGATGGTTTGGTAGACGTCTTTGCGGTTTTTGACGTAGAGATCGGGGCGCTCGTGGAATTTGATTTTGAGGTAGAGGTCGCCGTCGGCGCCGCCGTTGCGGCCGGGCAAACCTTGTCCGGCAAGGCGTATCTGCTGGCCTTCGCTGATGCCCTGCGGAATTTTGACGTTGAGGTTTTTTTCGCGGTAGACGGGGCGGCCGTATTCGTCGGCGGAGGGGACGTTGAGGGTGAGGGTGCGCTCGGCGCCGGTGTAGGCGGCGTAGATGTCGACGGCGAGTTCGGCGTGCTGGTCCTGCCCTTTTTCGGGGCCTTCGGGGCGGCTTTGGGCATGGCTGCCGAAGGCGGAGAAGAGGTCTTCGAAGTTGAAGTCGCCTGCACCGAAGGGTTCGCCGCCGTGGTATTCGTAGCGGAAGCCGCCGTCGGCGAAACCGTTTGCATCAAAGCCCTGGCCGAAGGGGCTGCCGCCCGCGCGTCCGTAGGGGTTGGCCTGTTCTTCGTCGTAGGCGGCGCGTTTTTCGGTGTCGGACAGGGTTTCGTAGGCGCGGTTGATTTCGGCGGTGCGCTCGGCGGCGTCGGGTTCTTTGCTGACGTCGGGATGGTATTTGCGCACGAGTTTGCGGTAGGCTTTTTTGATGGTGTCGGCGTCGGCGGTTTTGTCGACGCCGAGTATTTCGTAGTAGCTTTTTCCTGCCATACGGATGTCCTCTGTAATTTGGAATTTGGTTTCAATTCGGCTGCCATGATGGGGGCGGCACACGCGGATTCAAGGTGCGGCAGCGGGGCAAAACGGCAGGCCGTCTGAAACGGATGTTTTGCTTTCAGACGGCCTGGATTTTTTATGTTTCTTCGCGCTGCCACAGGGTTTTCTGGGCGAAGACGAGTTTGTTGTCGGTGTATTTCACGCTGTCGAGTTCAAGCTGCCAGACGTCGGTTTTCAGCGCCATGGCTTTGGCCAGCGGGTGTGTTTCCGTGTAGAGCGCCAGCGCATTTTTGCGCGCTTCGCCTTCGAGCCGCAGGGCGCGGGCGGAGAGCTGGATGCCGCTGATTTGGCGGAAGCCTTCGGGCTGTCCGGCGATGGTGGCGGCCACCTGCGGCGAGGCCGACATCAGGCGGCCGTGACGGCTGTTGCGCGAGGTGAGGACGATCAGGCGGGCGGCGGCTTCGTCGAAGGCGTAGAAGCAGCAGGCGCTCCAAATTTCGCCCTCTGCGGCGGCGGCGATGCTGACGACGCGGTTGGTGCGGAAGAAGGCGGCGGTGTTTTCGGGGATGCTCTGCACGGTTTGTCCTTTCTCGATCTGTTTTCTATACGTTTTCAGACAGCCTGAAACGGACGCCATTTTAACCGAAAGGCCGCTTTGGTTTACAATGCCGCCCTTTCAGACGGCCTCTAAAAAGGACTCTTCTTATGACCATTATCGTCACCGGCGCGGCCGGCTTTATCGGCAGCAACATCGTCAAAGGGCTCAACGTGCGCGGCATCACGGATATTGTCGCCGTGGACAATCTGTCAAACGGCCAAAAATTCAAAAACCTTGCCGACTGCGACATCGCCCATTACCTCGACAAACACGAATTCATCCGCCAGGTGCGCGACCATATTTTCCCCTTCTCCGACATCGAAGCCGTGTTCCACGAAGGCGCGTGTTCCGACACCATGAACCACGACGGCCGCTATATGATGGACAACAACTACCAGTACACCCTCGATCTGCTGGACTGGTGTCAGGACGAGCGCATCCCGTTTCTTTACGCATCCAGCGCGGCCGTGTACGGCAAGGGCGAAACCTTCCGCGAAGAGCGCGAACACGAAGAGCCGCTGAATGTGTACGGCTATTCCAAATTCCTCTTCGACCAAGTCGTGCGCCGCCGCATCGCCGCAGGGCTGGGTGCGCAAGTGGCAGGCTTCCGCTACTTCAACGTCTACGGTGCGCGCGAGCAGCACAAAGGCCGCATGGCTTCCGTCGCTTTCCATCATTTCCACCAATACCGCGAACGCGGCTACGTCGAGCTCTTCGGCAGCTACGACGGCTACGGCAGCGGCGAACAGAGCCGCGACTTCGTCAGCGTCGAAGACGTGGTAAACGTCAACCTGTTCTTTCTCGACCACCCCGAACAATCCGGCATTTTCAACCTCGGCACCGGCCGCAGCCAGAGCTTCAACGAGCTGGCCGCCGCCACCGTCAACGCCTGCCGCACCGCCGAAGGCAAGGAAAAACTCGGTCTGGCCGAACTGGTGGCGCAGGGACTGATCCGCTACACCGAATTTCCCGACGCGCTCAAAGGCAAATACCAAAGCTTCACCCAAGCCGACATCGCCCGCCTGCGCGACGCGGGCTACGCGCAAGACTTCCTCACCGTCGAACAGGGCGTGGAGCGCTACGTCGATTGGCTGCGCGAACACTGAACCTGAGGCCGTCTGAAAAGAGGTTTAAACCCTTTTCAGACGGCCTCTTTCTTTTCCGACACACACACGAGACACAACATGGACAAACTCAAAGCATTCAGCGACTTTTTCGGCAAAACCTTCGCCCTGTGGGCGGCGCTCACCGCCCTTGCCGCCTACGCGCAGCCCGAACTCTTCCAATGGGTGAAACCCCTTATCCCGTGGTTGCTGGGCATCGTCATGTTCGGCATGGGGCTGACCCTCAACCCGTCCGACTTCAAAATCCTCGGCCGCCATCCCAAATCCGTGCTGGTCGGCGTTGCCGCGCAGTTTGTCATCATGCCGCTCACCGCCTTCGTACTGGCCAAAGCCCTCGGCCTGCCGCCGCAGATTGCCGCCGGCGTCATCCTCGTCGGCGCCTGCCCGGGCGGCACCGCGTCCAACGTCATGACCTTCCTCGCCCGCGGCAACGTCGCCCTTTCCGTTGCCGTCACCTCCGTCTCCACCCTGCTCGCCCCCGTGCTGACACCCGCCGTTTTCTACCTGCTGGCACACCAGTGGCTCGACATCTCCGCCGCCGCCATGCTGGTGTCCATTTTGGAAATCGTGCTGCTGCCCATCGTGCTGGGCGTGTTGGCCAACACCTTCCTGCACCGGCAGACACAGGCCGCGGCCGACGTGCTGCCGCTGGTGTCGGTATTGGCCGTGGCGCTGATTCTCGGCGGCGTCGTTGCTGTCAGCAAAGACAAAATCGCCGAAGCCGGCCTGCTGATTTTCGGCGTGGTCGTGCTGCACAACTGCATCGGCTACCTCCTCGGCTTCTTCGCCGCCAAACTATGCGGCCTGCCCTACGACGAACAGAAAACCCTGTCCATCGAAGTCGGCATGCAGAATTCGGGCCTCGCCGCCACGCTGGCGCTCAAATACTTCGACCCTGTCGCCGCCGTGCCCGGCGCGATTTTCAGCGTGTGGCACAACGTCTCCGGCTCGCTGCTGGCATCCTACTGGGCAGCCAAAGCCGACCGCGCCGCTGCTAAAAAATAAACGCGGCAACACAGTAAAGGCCGTCTGAAAACCCGTTTCGCAGGTTTTCAGACGGCCTTTTTAATGTCAAAACGCTTGCCGGCGTTTACGCCAAGCGTTCGGCGAATTCGTCGGTTGCCCGCACCAGTGCGGCGGAGAGCGCGGGTTCGGATGCGGCGTGGCCGCCCTGGATGATGCGCAAATCGGCTTCGGGCAGTGCCTGTTTCAAGTCCCACGCGCTGCGGGTGGGGGTGCACAAATCGTAGCGTCCCTGCACGATAACGGTGGGGATGTGGCGGATTTTGTGCGCGTTTTCCAGCAGGCCGCGCCCGTCGCCGAACCAGCCGAGGTGGACGAAATAGTGGTTTTCCAAGCGGGCGATGGCCAGCGATTTTTCCGCGTCTTCGTCGCTCTCCTGCGGCTCGAAGCAGACGAGGTAGTTTTCCCAGTCGGCCCAGGCTTTGGCGGCGGCCAGGGCGGTGGCGCGGTCGGGCGAGTTGAGCAGGGCGTGGTAGCTCTGCACCAGTTCGCCGTGTTTTTCCGGCGGCACTTGCGCGAGGTAGCGTTGCCATTGCGCGGGATAAACCATGCTGACGCCGCCTGCTTCGTTGAGCCAGTCGATTTCGAGCTGGCGGCAGAGGAAGATGCCGCGCAGTATCAGGCCGCGCACGCGTTCGGGATGGGTTTCGGCATAGGCCAGCGACAGGGTGCTGCCCCACGAGCCGCCGAACACCAGCCAGCTTTCGATGCCGAGCATTTCGCGCACTTTTTCGATGTCGGCCACCAAATCCCAAGTGGTGTTTTCGCGCGTTTCGGCATAGGGCAGCGAGCGGCCGCAGCCGCGCTGGTCGATGATAACGACGCGGTATTTTTTGGGGTTGAAAAAGCCGCGCGACTGCGGCGACGCGCCCGCGCCGGGGCCGCCGTGCAGGAAGATGACGGGGATGCCGTCTGGATTGCCGCTTTCTTCCCAGTAGATTTGGTGCAGTTCGGACACTTGCAGCAGACCGCTGCGGCGGGGTTCTTGAATCGGATACATAGTCGGTTTTCCTTTGTCTTGTGGTTGTCGGGCAGGTGTTGAGGCCGTCTGAAACGTTTCAGACGGCCTCAAAGGCTTAAAGCAAATCCACTTCGATATTGTCAATCAAACGGGTCTGCCCCAAACGCGCGGCAGCGAGGACAACGAGTTGTTTGTCGCCGGCGTGGGCGGTTTCCAGCGAAGCGGCGCGGCGGATTTCGACGTAATCCACCGTCCAGCCTGCTGCTTCCAACTCGCGCACGGCGGCGCTTTCCAAATCGGCATAGGCCAGATTGCCGCCTTTGAGCGCGTCAGCAATGCCGTTCAACACGCGGTAGAGGCGCGGGGCTTCGGCGCGTTCGGTTTCGTTTAAATACTGGTTGCGGCTGGAGAGCGCGAGGCCGTCTGAAGCGCGGCCGGTATCGACGGGCACGATTTCGATGTTGAAATTTAAGTCTTCGGTCAGGCCTTTGATAATAGCAAGCTGCTGGTAGTCTTTTTTGCCGAAACAGGCAACATCGGGTGCAACAATGTTAAACAGCTTGGACACTACGGTTGCCACGCCGCGAAAATGCCCGGGGCGGAAGCGGCCGCAAAGCTCGTTTTGCAGATGCGGCGGCTCGACGTTGTAACGCTGCTCCACATGGGGATACAGCTCTTTTTCATCGGGCGCAAACACCACGGCCACGCCCTCGCCCGCCAGTTTGTCCGCATCCTGCTGCAAGGTGCGCGGATAACGGTCGAAATCCTCGCCCTGGCCGAATTGCAGGCGGTTGACGAAAATGCTCACGACAACATGGTCGGCGCGCTTTTTTGCCTCGCGCACCAAAGCCAGATGGCCTTCGTGCAGGTTGCCCATCGTGGGCACAAAGGCCACGCGGCCGGCGTTTTTGCGCCATTGGCGCAGCTCTTGAACGGTGTGGATGATTTGCATGTTTTTCTTCCTCGGCAAACGGTTTTCAGACGGCCTCGAAGCGCCGCGTCAAAGACGCGGATTATACGCCGCCGCAGAGGCCGTCTGAAAGCGCAAAAGGCCGTCTGAACAATTTCAGACGGCCTTTTGCCTATATAATCCGCCCCTTTCCAACTTTTCAGACGGCCTCATCCCATGTCTTCCCACACCCGCCCCACCCTCCTCCTCGTCGACGGTTCTTCCTACTTATATCGTGCCTATCATGTACCGTCTTTACAAAACCTTACCGCGCCCGACGGCGCGCCCACAGGGGCGATGTACGGCGTGTTGAACATGCTGCGGCGGCTGCGTGCGGATTATGTGCACGACTATTGCGCGGTGGTGTTTGACGCGAAAGGCAAAAATTTCCGTCATGAAATGTTTGCCGACTACAAGGCCACGCGTCCGCCGATGCCCGACGATTTGCGCCCGCAGGCCGAAGCGCTGCCCGATTTGGTGCGGCTGATGGGCTGGCCGGTATTGGTGGTGCCGCAGGTCGAAGCCGACGATGTGATCGGCACGCTGGCGGCGCAGGGCGGCGCGGCGGGCTGGGACGTGGTGATTTCCACCGGCGACAAAGACATGGCGCAGCTGGTAAACGAGCGCGTTACGCTGGTGAACACGATGAGCGGCGAAACGCTGGACATTGACGGCGTAAAGGCCAAATTCGGCGTGCGCCCCGACCAAATCCGCGACTATCTCGCGCTGATGGGCGACAAAGTGGACAACGTGCCGGGCGTGGAAAAATGCGGGCCGAAAACGGCGGTGAAATGGCTCGAAGCCTATGAAACGCTCTCGGGCGTAATGGAACACGCGGGCGAAATCAAGGGCAAAGTGGGCGAAAACCTGCAAGCCGCGCTCTCGCAACTGCCCTTGTCCTACGATTTGGTTACGATTAAAACCGATGTGGACTTACACGCGGAGCTTTTAGACGGCCTTGAGAGCCTGCGCCGTACGCCGCCCAAATGGGCGCAGCTGGCGGCAGATTTCAAACGCTGGGGCTTCAAAACCTGGCTCAAAGAAGCCGAAAGCCGGATGCACGAAGCGGCAGACGGCGATTTGTTCGGCAGCGCCGATGTGGGCGAACTTGCTGCTTTAACGGCTGAAAGGCCGTCTGAAAACGAAAAGCAGCCTGAAAAAGCCGCCGCGCCCGAAAAACTCGACTATCGGGCGGTTACTACCGAAACCGGGTTTGCCGCCCTGTTGGACAAATTATCCAAAGCCGAACAAATCGGCATCGACACCGAAACCACCTCGCTCGACGCGATGACCGCGCAGCTTGTGGGCATCAGCATCGCATTCCAAGCAGGCGAAGCGGTGTATATCCCGCTCGGCCACAGCATTACCGCCGCGCCGCAGCAGCTTAATTTTGAAAGCACATTAGGCCGTCTGAAACCCTATTTGGAAAACGGCAGCCTGAAAAAAATCGGTCAGAATCTGAAATACGACCAACACGTTTTCGCCAACTACGGCATTGCGTTGCGCGGCATTGCGGGCGATGCGATGCTGGCTTCGTATATTGTCGAGAGCCATTTGGGGCACGGTTTGGACGAATTGTCCGAACGCTGGCTCGGCCTGCCCACGATTACTTACGAATCCCTGTGCGGTAAGGGCGCGAAGCAGATTTCCTTTGCCGATGTCGCCGTCGAACAGGCCACCGAATACGCCGCGCAAGACGCGGATTTCGCCCTGCGACTTGAAGCGCATTTGCGCGCGCAAATGGACGAAAAACAGCTTGAAATGTACCGCGATATGGAGCTGCCCGTCGCCCAGGTTTTATTTGAAATGGAGCGCAACGGCGTGCACATCGACCGCGCCGAGCTGGCCGCGCAAAGCAGCGAATTGGGTGCGGCCTTGCTGAAACTCGAAGAGCAGGCGTTTCAGACGGCCGGACAGCCGTTTAATCTCAATTCGCCCAAGCAGCTTCAAGAAATCCTGTTCGACAAAATGGGCATCCCCACCAAAGGGCTGAAAAAAACCGCATCGGGCGGCATTTCCACCAATGAAGCCGTGCTCGAACAGCTCGCGCCCGATTATCCGCTGCCGAAAATCATCTTGGAAAACCGCAGCCTGGCCAAACTCAAATCCACCTACACCGACAAGCTGCCCGAAATGATTAACCCGCGCACTGGCCGCGTGCACACCACCTACGCCCAAGCCGTCGCCATCACCGGCCGGCTGGCCAGCAGCAATCCGAATCTGCAAAACATCCCCGTGCGCACCCCCGAAGGCCGCCGCGTGCGCCGCGCCTTCACCGCCCCGCAAGGCAGTCTGATCGTTTCCGCCGACTACTCGCAAATCGAGCTGCGCATCATGGCGCACCTCTCCGGCGACAAAACCCTGATTGCCGCCTTCCAAAACGGCGAAGACGTACACCGCCGTACCGCCGCCGAAGTGTTCGGCGTATCCCCCGAAAACGTCAGCCCCGAGCAACGCCGCTACGCCAAAACCATCAACTTCGGCCTGATTTACGGCATGGGGCAGTACGGCCTCGCCAAATCGCTGGGCATCGACAACTTGTCCGCCAAAAACTTCATCGACCGCTACTTCGTCCGCTACCCCGGCGTGGCCGAATACATGCAGCGCACCAAAGAGCAGGCCGCCCAACAAGGCTACGTAGAAACCCTGTTCGGCCGCCGCCTCTACCTGCCCGACATCCGCGCCAAAAACGCCAACGCCCGCGCCGGCGCCGAGCGCGCCGCCATCAACGCCCCCATGCAGGGCACCGCCTCCGACCTCATCAAACGCGCCATGATCGCCGTATCCCACCGCCTGCATTCAGACGGCCTACAAAGCAAACTGATTATGCAGGTGCATGACGAATTGGTGTTGGAAGTAGTTGAATCGGAATTGGAAGCCGTGAAAGAGATGCTGCCGAAAGTGATGGCCGAAGTGGACGGCGGGTTGTTGAATGTGCCGCTGGTGGCGGAAGTGGGAGTGGGGGAAGATTGGGATGGGGCGCATTAATTCAAACAAACCGCCGCATACAAGCCACATACAAAACGCTTGAGGCGAAAAGACCGAACGATAAGGATAAATAAAGGATTAGATAATGGAAAACGATTTAATTGAGCAAGAGCGCCGTAAACTTTTTATCGACAAAAAATATACCGAACTCATTCAAAAGGTGAATGAGAACTTGAAGACCACAAACATTTCTCAACAACAAGTTGATGGCCAATATTGGTTGGGGCGTTGTTATTTTGAACGGGCGCTTCAAACTGACAACGAAACCCTGTTTGACAAGGCACGCGAGAACACTTTGAAAAACGATTGGAATTTGCTAAGAAATTAAGCGGAGATAAGGCACTAAAAAAACAAGCCACTACCCAATTCTGGCTGGGTTATTGTTATTTTGAGCAGGCACTTTTAACCAACAAAATCTTATTTGACGAGGCACGTGAACACTTTCAAAAACAATTGGCACTGGCTAAAAAATTAAATGGTGATAAAGGCACTGAAGAACAAATTTATGCCCAATCGTGGCTGGGACATTGTTATTTAAAACAGGGTACGCAAAATACAGATGACTTAAAGCAAAGTGAAGATTGCTTGTCCAAAGCAAAAGAACACTTTGGCAAAGTGTTTGAATTAGCCAAAAAAGCAACGGACAAGGATCTTAAAAAGCAAACGCTTGCGAAACTGAGACGTGATCTTCAAGAACTTGTTTTTGTAAAAGGAGATTACGAATGTTACTTCAAATCCAAACAAAAACAGATTAAAAAAACGCTGTCTAAAAATAAAAAGATAAACGGCCGTCTGAAAGAAAACATTGCTGCGGTTTTGGCGGTATTGAGCATAGACCCGATTGAATTTGACAAGCCGCTGGCGCATTACACCAGCCCCACCGTATGCGAAAAATTATTGGGTATAGGACAAAAACAGGCCAATCAGGAAAACATCGTTGCCGGCAAAATGAGAATGAACAGCTCGGCCTATATGAATGACCCGTATGAAGGCAAAAGCCTGTATGACTTGCTGGGCATTCAGGAGCCGGATTTGGAAAACCTGTCGGAATCCAATCCCTACAATGCCTTTTTTGCCTGCTTCTCTTCGCGGGTAAACGATTTAAACCAGTTCCGACTATACGGCAAAGTCGGCAACGTCGAAGCCTCGGGCTGCTGCCTGGTGTTCAATAGACGCGGCAATTGGATACGCGAGCCCGACCTCGATGCGTCTTTCCGCCCCCTGAACGATCAAGACGGATTCACGGGTAGCGTTGTAAAAGAAACCACGGCGCAAAGGCCGTCTGAAAACCTGCCGCTGTACCAAATCGCCTATATTTTCTACCGCGACGAATATACGCAGGATAAAGAATACGATGTGATGTTTGACAATCCAAATTTCGGCGTCCGCTTAAAGCCGATTAGCGACAACCAAGATTGGCATGAAGTGAGAAAAGCGCAGTTTCAGACGGCCTTAATCGGCTTGTGCGATTATTTCAAAGACACCAAGCAAAACAGGGAAGAATCCCAAGAAAACAAAGCCGCATTGGAATACATCCGCTATCTGTTTAAAGACCACGCATTCCGCGACGAAGAAGAATTCCGCCTGCTGCAAATCGAAGAAATCGGCTCGGACAAAGTGCAGTATTGCCCCGATACCAACACCGCCTTTTTGGAATACGGCAATGTCTGCACCAGGCTGGACGAAGTGATTTTGGGCACGAATTACGAACGCACCGCCGACTGCCGGAAAGTGGAAGTGTTCCGCCACCTGCTCAAACGCAAACAGCCGCATATCAAAGTAAGGCATTCTTCGTTGCCGATTAACCCGCCGAATAAATCTTAAGCACCGGTAAGGCCGCCTGAAAGCCGCCGCCCGTGCCCGCAAAAGTTTATAAAAGCGGTTGAAGCGGCGCGGCAAATCCAATAAAGTGCGCGTTTTTGCGCACGCAGGCGCGGCAACCGAACAGAGAACACACAGACATGGAAATCCCCACTTTGAAAAAAGTCGCACTCTACACACTGGGCGCCCTCAGCGGCGTGTTGCTCACCGTCAGCGTGCAGGGTTTGGCCGTCGACAAAAAACAGGAAGCGCTGCCCGTCCAATCCATCCGTACCCTGGCCGAAGTGTACAGCCAGATCAAAGCCAACTATTACGAAGATAAATCCGACGAATCCCTGCTCGAAGGCGCCATGAAAGGCATGGTAACCGGCCTCGATCCCCACTCCGAATACATGAACAAAAAAGACTATGCCGACCTGAAGGAAAACACCTCCGGCTCGTTCGGCGGCT
The DNA here is from genome assembly GCF_046546535.1 of Neisseria sp. WLZKY-1. Taxonomy (NCBI): domain Bacteria; kingdom Pseudomonadati; phylum Pseudomonadota; class Betaproteobacteria; order Neisseriales; family Neisseriaceae; genus Neisseria; species Neisseria sp. WLZKY-1. The sequence continues at coordinate 1,744 of NZ_JBKGTW010000042.1, read as the reverse complement.
TGGGCATGGAAGTGGGCTCGGAAGACGGCTTCGTCAAAATCATCTCCCCCATCGAAGACACGCCCGCCGAACGCGCGGGTATCAAAAGCGGCGACTACATCGTCAAAATCGACGGCGTTTCCACGCGCGGTATGACCGTGAGCGAAGCCGTGAAAAAAATGCGCGGCAAACCCGGCACCAACATCGAGCTGACCGTTTCCCGCAAAGACAGCAGCAAACCGCTGGTCTTCAAACTCACCCGCGCTATTATCAAAGTACAGAGCGTGCGCTCCAAACTGCTCGAACCCGGCTACGGCTATATCCGCATCACCCAGTTTCAGGAGCGCACCGTCGCCACCCTGAACGAAGCCGCACAAAAGCTCGCCAAAGAAAACAAAGCCCCGCTCAAAGGCCTGGTTCTCGATTTGCGCGACGATCCCGGCGGCCTGCTTAACGGCGCCGTCGGCGTTTCCGCCGCCTTCCTGCCCGACAACGCCAAAGTCGTCAGCACCAAAGGCCGCGACGGCAAAGAAGGCATGGTGCTCAAAGCGCAGCGCGAAGACTACATCCTCAGCCCCGGCAGCGATCCGCTCAAAAACCTGCCCGCCGAGCTGAAAAACATCCCGCTCACCGTCATCATCAATTCCGGTTCGGCCTCCGCCTCCGAAATCGTTGCCGGCGCCCTGCAAGACCACAAACGCGCTGTCATCGTTGGCACGCAGAGCTTTGGCAAAGGCTCGGTTCAAACCGTGATGCCTCTTTCCAACGGCAGCGCCGTCAAAATCACCACCTCGCTCTACTACACGCCCAACGACCGCTCGATACAGGCGCAGGGCATCGTTCCCGACGTGGAAGTGAAAGACAAAAACCGCACCTTTGAAAGCCGCGAAGCCGACCTGGCCGGACACATCGGCAACCCCTTGGGCGGAGAGGAAGTGAACGGCCGCGTCATCGAAGGCGAAGGAAAAGACGCCGCCGAACAGGCCGCCTCCGCGCCTGAAGACAAACGCAGCGAAAAACAGAAACTCGAAGACGAAGCCGCCGCACGCCGCAACCCCGACCCCGCCAAAGACGCCCAGCTCAAAGCCGCGCTCGATTTGGTGAAAGACCCGGCCAAATGGCAGGAGTCTTTGGGCGCCGCCGCGAAAAAACCGGTGAAGAAAGACAAGGACAAAAAAGAAGAAAACAACTGACGTCCGAAGGTGCAAACACAAATAGGCCGTCTGAAAACCCGTATCAGGGTTTCAGACGGCCTTTCGTGTCATACCCTTCAGACAGTAACGGCACAGACGGTTTCAGACGGCCTCTTTGCTTCTGCCGTGCACTTCGCCGCAGCCTTGGCAGCAAGGTATCCAAGCGCAAAAACGAAGAGGCCGTCTGAAACCGACGATCCTGCCGCGTATCCGACTCCCTCTCCTACGCCCAAGTGTGAGAATGGGGAAGAGCATTTCGCAGAACCGCATTGGCGGCCGCCTGCAAAAGTTTCTGTTATGCAATCCTGAGGACGGGGAGATGCGGCGGATGATTTTTCAGACGGCCTCCGGGTTGGCTTTTGGCAGAGCGGGAATACAAGGAGATTACCGCAGCCAACAGGCCGTGTACGTGGCAGAGCCCATACGGTTGGAAATAAAAAGAGGCCGTCTGAAAAATGTTTGGGGCTGTCCTAGGGTCTGTTGACATTCAAGCCAGCCTTAAAACCGTAGCAGCCAGATAAATGTTGGCAGCAAAAGATTCATCCGTCTTTTCACAACGCATCGCAATCTTT
>NZ_JBKGTW010000041.1:0-19599 GCF_046546535.1 Neisseria sp. WLZKY-1 | reverse complement strand
AGAGCTTTATCCCTACAAAATAGTCATTGCGGATAAGGGTTATCAAGGATTGGCTAAAACCGGATTACAGACCCCGAAAAAGAAATCCAAACATCATCCGCTGGACAAACAGGATAAAGAGGCGAACAGGCGGTTAGGCAAACTCAGAACCGTCATCGAGCACATCAACAGGAAGCTGAAGATATTCAAAATCTTGCCGCTGCCTTACCGCGACAGGCGGAAACGGTTCGGGTTAAGGGTAAATCTGATTGCAGGACTGGTTAATGCGATGGGATGAATATTTTCGCAAGAGGTCTAATATATCTCTTCCTTATTGATTTCAGGCGGCCATTTGAATTTTCCTTTTTCTGCATTATCGAAAGATGACGGTGGCATCGTTGGTTTTGACGTCTGCGGAATTTTAGCCGCTTGCGAAACCGGTTCGGCTTTTGTTGCCGATCCGTCTTCCGCAGCTGCACGCAGTTTCATTTGGCGGCGGATAAAGCGGTTAAGGTTTTGCTGCGAGGTCGTTACACCGTTTTCCGCTAGGTATTTCAAGATGACTGCTTCCGTGTAGCCTTCTTTTTTCAAGGTGAGAATATCATCAAGAAAGGGAGCCAAGACCGTCCGCGTTTTTTTCGTCTGCTGCCTCTTCATAAATTCGTTCAATGGGATTTTTTTCATTTACAACCTCCTACAATAGCATAATCACTTTACAACCTATAACAATACTAAAACAACAAATTTCACAACTAAAAAACAACATTAGACAATCATCAACAACGTTCAACAATGATGATACATCAATTAAACAACTCATTAAAACAAGGTATACAACTAAAAACAACCTTTAACAATATAAAACAACACCATACATCGCGCGTACAACAATCCTGACAACAAAAAACAACTTCATGTGTTTTGTAACGGACTTTTAGACTAGACGCAGGATAGGCACGAGGTGCCAAAAACAGCGTGCTTTTACGCTGTTTTATTCCGCCGATGGCGGAAACGCCGCTTGGGCGGCTGTGAGGGTGGGTGGCTTTTCAGATATGGTTAGTGGTTTGACTGGATTATTGGGCAATCTTTACTGTACAATAATAAGTACATATATAGATGGAGATACGAATTATGGATGTGATGAGCTATACCGCATTTCGCGCAGAGTTGGCCGGAACATTGGATAGAGTAGCAGACGGACATCGGCCTATTTTGATTACCCGACAGAACGGCAAGCCTGCTGTTGTCATGAGTTTGGAGGATTTCCATTCCTATGAGGAAACCGCCTATCTGGCTGCCAGCCCGAAAAACGCACAACGTCTGACTCGGGCAGTGGAGCAAATCCGCCAAAACCGCGCCATCACGCATGAACTGGACGAATCATGATTTTGGCATGGGCTGATGATGCTTGGGATGATTATCTTTACTGGCAGGCTCAGGACAAAAAGACTTTGAAACGAATCAATCTGCTGATTAAAGATGTCATGCGGCATCCGTTTGAAGGTTTGGGAGAGCCTGAACCGTTGAAGCATAACTGGCAGGGTTTTTGGTCAAGAAGAATAGATTTGGAACACAGGCTGGTCTATCAGGTGCGCGACGATACCTTGTTTGTTGCCCAGTGCCGGTATCATTACTGATACGGCAGACGCAAAGAAGCCCGCCGCCATACCCCGTTTAACAAGGTATGGCGGCGGGCTTCTTTATGCTGCTTCGTGTAAAAACAAGTTTGTCCGGCTGGCGGTTTACCGTTCCGGGCTGTTGTCCGCTTCGGGTTTCGGGCGGACGGGTTCAGGCCGTCTGAAAGACGGTTGCAGGCTGTCGAACTGTTCTTGCATTTTGGTGGTGAAACCGGTTTCGGCCAGTTGCTTCTGCAACTCTTTCAACATCCGCGCTTCGGTTTTGTGTCCCATTTTGTAGAGTTCGCGGGCAATCAGCCCGTATTCTTTGGCAATTACCCCGCGAGTGGCCAGAGCCTGATACAGAAAAGGGTGGCTCGGCCGCTGTCCGTTTTTGACTGCTGCGGCCAGCTCCTGCGCCCATTGCCGGTGGCGATAGGGCGTTTGGCCGCGGTTGCGGATAGCGCGTATTTGCGATTGCTCGGCTTTTTGCGTTTTACCCCTATGCTGGCGGCGGGTGGCGGCACACTGTACACCTTCGTCGCGCAGTTTTTCGGCAAAGCGCACCCGCCACTCGAACAGGTCGTTTTTGCGCGGATTCAACCGGCGGCCGTTTTCGTCGCGCATCAGTACGCAAAGATGGACATGCGGATGCTTCGGTTCTCCCTGTAATTCGCTTTCATGATGAAGCCCAAAAACGTACTGGTGACCGTCGAACTGTTCGGCGGCAAACTCGCGGGCGGCATTGAGTACGGCCTGCGGCGGCGTACCTTCGGGCATGGACAGTACGATGTTCAAGGCTTCGCGGCGGTGGCTCTCTTCGGCAATGTTGAGTTTCTTCCAGTCATCCAACAGACTGCGCACCTGCTTTTTGCCGTTGAGTTTTTCTCCGTCCTGTGTTTCCAGCACGACTTCACCGTTGCGGGAAACGTAATCCAAATGGTTGCGGATGCCGCGCATGCCTTTGCTGTTTGCGCTGTGCCGTTTGGGAATTTTGACCATCACTTCGGGATGTTTGCGGGCGGCCGCCGTCAGGTTGGCCAAAGCGCTGCCCGGTTTGATCGGGTGTTTGGAACGGCTAAACAGATCCCGTCTGCGGCCGTTGACGGCGCGGGTCTGATAGCCGAGAAACCAATCGTCCAGAGATTTGTGCAGAGTCATGGTGATTCCTGTCATTTGCGCAAATAAGAAGCGGCCTGAAACCGGATTCGGTTTCAGTCCGCTTGCTTAGGATGTCTGTCCGGCCAAACCGCCTACTGCCGCCGGTTGTTTGACAGTACGCGGGCGACGGTTTCGGTATGGGCGTCGATAAAGGCTTTCAGATCGAGAATATGGCGGGTAGTGAGGGAAATATTTTCCCCGGTATTCAGTTGGCGGGCGATTTGGTTGATGTTGCGGCCGATGCGCAACAGTTGGGCGTTGGATTGGTAAAGTGCATCCGCTTCCCGTTGTGAGACGAAGGGATGGCGGCGGATATGGGTCTGGATAATGTCGCGCACGGTGTCGTTGACGCTGCCGTGCTGCTCTTTCGCTGCGGCATACAGATAGCGGCAGTCCCGCGCAGGCAGGTTTAGGGTGATGCGCCGGGTGTGTTTGCCCGACGGATCGGGAAGGCTGTCTGAAACGGGTTCTGAAGCAGCCAACATCTGCTGTAAGGTTTTTTTGGCTAAAAACGATACACTGGCTTTACCGTAGCGGTCTTTGGCCAAGCGGCGCAGAGCTTGGATTTCATCGTCTGTCAGGCCGTAAAGGCCGATTTTTCTTTTCATAACTGCTCCTAAAAAACGCCCGACGGATATTTTTCGTCGGGCGGTTCGGTTTAACGGTCGATCTCGTGATCGGTTTCATGTCCGGCTTTTACCGACGGAGCAGGTGTGGCCGTAGCGTTCTTCTGCTCCTGCGACGGAATCTGTGTCGGACGCGGCATATCAAGGTGGCTGCCTTTCATCCGTTCGGCAGTGCTTTCGTAATAGCGGGTCATCGCCCGTTCGAGATCCGGGCCGTCGAGATGGCGGAATACGTCGTTCATGTTTTTTTCGTAGAATGCCAGTTGCGCTTTGGCGGTTTTGGACAGTTTTTCCGCTTTCTGCATATAAACCGCGCGTGCCGACTGTAAGGCTGCGGACTCCGGCTGCCGTTCGCGGTTGGCGGCCGCCGCCTGTCCGTGCAAGCCGTTATGGCGTACGGTTGCCATATTGGCCTCTCCCTGCATTTGTTCCGATCGTGCGTATTCGGCAGGCGTGTCGGCAGCGGCGCGTGCTTCTGCGGCCGCCGACTGAACGGCTGCGGTGTCAGTTGAAGGCAACGGCGCATCGTCGTCAAACACCCGTTCCCAGCCGCGCGGCGGTTCTTCTTCCTGCGACGGGCTGTCTGCCGTTTGCGTGCGTTCGGGGTCGGATTGCCTTTCAGACGGCCTCTGCACCGCTTCTCCCGTCCGGCTGAGTCCGCCTGCTTCGATGCTGTTGCGCTCCCGCGTTTCACGCATCTGGTCGCGCATGGCCAGATCCTCTTTGCCGGGTGAATAACCGCTGTTCGGGATGCCGCGCAGCTCGGCTTCCAGCCACATCTGCCGTTTGAATTCATGGCTGCCGGAAATGCGGATGCTGTCCCAGTTTTTGGCTTGAGCGGTATCGAGCATATCGCTGATGGTCTGCCCGTCTTCGCGGGCGGTTTTGATTTTCGCGCCTTTGTCTTCAAACAGCACGGTGCGGGCGTTGTTCGGATCGAGATAGCGGCCGTCGTAACGGACATAGCGGGCATCCAAACCGGCGGCGGTTTCGTAGTTCAAATCGAGTACGGGTTTGGGCTGTGTGCGCTCTTCATGCTGCATTTCGGCAGGCGGGTTTTCAGACGGCCTTCCGGTATCCGCCCGCGCTTCTCTGCCGCTGTCCACAGGTGTGCCGCGTGCGTTTTCAGACGGCTGCTCCCGTGCCGGCCGCGCCTGTGTTTCCGGCGCGGCTTCGGATGCAGTTGCGGCACGGCTCTCCGCCATGCGAATGCGGCGCAGGTTTTCCTGCACTTCGGCGACGGTAATAGTTTCCGGTTCGGGGCGGGCGGCATCCTGTGTGCGGCTGCCGCCGTATTCGATGCCGTTTTCCTGTGTGGCTGAGGATGGTGCAGGTTGCTCCTGCCTGCGGCTTGCCGCATCGACTTTTTCTGCCTGTTTGTCCATGTCTTCCATCAACTTGCCGGCGGCGTGTTCGGCTACCCTGCTTGCTGCAACCAGTGCGGCCGCGCCGACAAAGTTGCCGGTAGCCGCTCCTGCGGCAAGGGCGGCGGCATCCATAATGTCGCCTGCGGTATCGAGGGCTTTGGCCGCTTTTTCACGCAACTCGGAACGGCCGGACTTGGGGGTCTGGGCGGCAGTTTGGGATTGGTTTTCAGACGGCACCCCGGGCTGTTTGGCCGGGTTTTGTTCCTGCACGGGCTGCGGGGTCTGTTTGGCAGCGCGGGCGGTTTCGGGGGCGATGCCATGCTGTTCCAGCGCACCGGCCATGTGGTCGGCGATGTGTTCGCGCTGCGGGTTGAAGTCGCCTTTCGTCCACGATACGTCGGTGCGGAAGGGAAAGCTGTACTCCTGTCCGTCGCGGGTGTAGGAAACTTCGATGCGGTTTTTGGAGTAGCCCTGCTGGCGGTCGAAATCGGCGGTACGGTAGGTTTTTTCAAACCACTGCTGCAACTGATCGAAATTGTCGAAGCGGCGGTCTTTGTCTTCGCTGCCTTCGCTCCACACAAGGGTGATGCCGGTAATGCGGGCGGGGTTTTCAGACGGCCGCTCGGGCTGCACGGCGGTTTGGGTCTGCTGTGCCATGTTTTGCTCCTGTTCGGCTGTAGATGCAGAAACCGCCGCTTCCGGTGTTGGAGCGGCGGTTCGTGTTTCGGCAGGAGATGTGTGTTCCGCCTGCTTCTGTGTGCTGTTTTCGGCAATGGGGCGATCCCGCTCTTTCAGATAGGTTTCGGCATGTGCCAGTGCCGCATCCAGACTGTTGGTATAGAAATAATCCTGCTCTTCTTCGTTTTGCTTCAGGGTTACGGTAAAGTCACGCGGTGCTTCGTAAACGGATGCGCCGCCATGGTTTTTAAACTCGCCGTCGATGACGGCGGCGCGGCCGTCCAGCTCTTTTTCCGCCTGAAAACGTCCCAATGAGGCATGACGGGCTTCGATGTGCGTAACGTAACCTTGTTGTTCCGCTTGGCGGTTGAAATCGGCCAGCATGGCTTCGGTCAACGGTACACGGGCTTCCCAGTCGTCGGCATTTTGCCGCACTTCGGCATCGTAGGCGGCATAGGGATTGTCTGGTGAATAGACGGGGCGGTTGTCTGTTTGCTGTGCCATGTTTTGACCCTGTTCTGTCTGCTTTTCGTTCGCGGCAGGCATGGAAAAAGCCGCTGTATCGGGTGCGGCGGCTTGGGTGGGTTCGGATTGCTTTAATTCATCCAATATTTCGGCTACCGATTTGCCGTAACTGTCAATCTGTATGTTGCGGGTATGCGTTTTTGAAGAAAATTCGATTTCCACCGGTTTTCCTTCCGGAGCGTTAACAAACAGATATAAGCCATTGTAATCGTCTCTGGCGCTGAGATAGCTACCGTCTGCCTTCATAAATACCGGAAACGAGGGGTTGTTCAGAAAGTCTCCTTGCTCAAGTTCGCTTTTCAAACTGCGGACAAAGTCTCTGCCGTCGAAAGCGGCCGTATCGGCTGTTTGTGCCATGTTTTTCTCCTGTTCTGCCTGCTTTGCGTTTTCGGCAGGCATAGAAAAAGCCGCTGCATCGGGTGCGGCGGCTTGGGTGGGTTCGGGGGCTATTCCGTCGGGCCGTTCTTGCTGCCCGGGGGATAGGGGTTGAGTTTGTTCATAAGTGCCAGCGATTCCTTGAATTCTTGCCTCTGCAATTCGATCTCTGATTTGCTCAACATCCCGAGCGGCGTTGAGGTGGCCGGCTTCTCCTTGGGTGAGTTGGTCGATTCCATATCCGAATTCCTCTTTCCAGTAATTGTCCATAGTATTCCCGTGTTTGCGGGAAATATTGTCTATCATAGCCTGTTTGACCGGCAGGTTCAATGCGCCTTCGTGTGCGGTCATCACGCCCGCGCCGACAACATGCCCGCCCCGGTTTTCGATGTAGCCGCGCAGTGCGGCCACCGTTCCGCCGACGGCCAGCGTGTCGTCCACAATCAGGTAGTCCCTGCCCGCCTCCACTCGGCCGTCGAATACCGGCTGGAAGGCTAAGCGGTGGTCGATGCCGGATCCGGTTCGGCTTACTTTGTTGATCTGCTGGATATCGGTATCTACCGGCAAATCCAGACGGCTGCCCAGTGCCTGCGCCATGGCTAACGGTATTTTGTTGCGTCCGGCACTTTCCGTGGCCGATACGGAAACAATCACCGGCTTTCTGTCGCCGATCATTTCGCGGAACTGCTGCACGGTCTCTTCTTTCAGCAGTTTATTGACTAGTTTGACGGCTTCCGTACTGTCGCCGCCTTTTGCCGCCGCATATTCCGACTCGTTTTTCAGGCTGCCGAGCCCGCCGTTGCGGATAACAGGCGGAAAGTCGCGCCACGGGGCGCGTTCGGCGCGGCGTTCGCTATCCAGCCTGCGCTGGTCGGCGACGGTCTGTTCCCACTCGGGATCGGCGGCCGGTGCAGCGGGTTCGGCCGGGGTTTCAGGCTGCTTTTCGGGTTGCTGTGCCATGTGTTGCTCCTGTCCGGTCTGGCCTGCATTTGCGGCAGGCATGGAAAAAGCCGCTGCATCGGGTGCGGCGGCTTCGGGGCGGGGCGTTTCGGATACTTGGGCGGTTTCAGGCTGCCTACGGGCATTTTTCCATTGCGCCAAATCGCTTTCTGTTTTAATATTGCGACTAGAAAGTTCGGTTTTAGACGTAATATCCCAATGCAATTGAAGCGGATGGGTAGTCAAAAATTCCCGGACTTTCTTTTCGTTTGCATACAGCAAATCATTCTGAAAAGCGCGTTCCAACTGTGTATCGCTTCTGCCGTACACACTCACCACGTCGATTAAATCCACCCCGTGTTTGCCTTTGCCTTTACTCAAGTGCACTGCTGCGATCATGGGTTTTTCTTTGCCATTTTCACGCTCATACAATTGGATCAGCACCACAAAGGAATTGCTTTGCGTGCTTGATTTGAATACTGCTACCGGGTCGTTCATTTCGCCAGGCAGCAGCTTTAAATCTTCAGGGTTCACCGCATGGCGGTTTTTGTCGTAGGCATTGTGCCGGTTCAGGTAATCGGCCACGGATTTTTCAATCGTGCCGCCCAAGATGCGGACTTTGCCTTGCGGTACGCCCAGCATCTGCAGCACGTCGGGTGTTGTGCCCAGGCTGATGTAGCCGGCGGGTACATTGCCCGATACCACTTTGTCCACTGCCTGCACGAACGGGGTGTTGCCGGTTGCCGTCAGATTTGCCTGCACTGCGGGTTTTGTCGTTTCAGGCTGCCTTTCGGGTGCGAGGTTGTGTCCGTACTCGACGGCCTGCCGTACGGCATCCAGCCCGGCCAGAAGATGCAGGTCGTTGAAGTCGCTCGGCAGCGGCGGAGTACCGTCGCCGCTGTGGCCGCGCTGGTAGTCGCGGATCTGGGTCATGGTGAATTCGGGTTGGACGGCACGGGCACGGCTACCCAAAAGGGCGGCAGCTTCACGGGCTTTTTGGATGCCGGTTTGCGAGGCATCGTTATCGGCGGCAATGGTGACGGGAACGTTCTGCGGCAGGGTTTGCGCGAGTTTTTCCGCAACGGCAACCATATTGCCGGCATTAAAGGCGACGATAACGGGGCGGCCGGTGGCGGCATGGATGCTGGCTGCGGTGGCAAAGCCTTCGGCAATCACCAGTCCTTTTGCCATGTCGTCAACGCTGCCGACAACGCTGTAGCCCCCTTTTACCTGTCCGCCGTTGAGAAAGCGTTTGCCGCCGTCCGCCCCTATGGTTTGGATGTTGGCCAGCCTGCCTTCGTGATAGACGGGAACAACCAGGTTCAGACTGCCCTTGTATTCGTTTTGGCGGATGCCGGAGAGCAGGACGGGATTGTTTATTCCTTTGCTTTTCAGATAGGGATGGGAGGGGTCGGCGGGAGCGGCTTGTGTCCAGATGTATCCGGCCGTCCGCCGCGCTTTTTCACGCTGCTGTATTTCCTGCCGTTCTGCTTCTGCCCGACGGGCGCGTGCGGCGGCCTGACGGGCGGCCAGTTCTTCGGCAGTGGGCGGGGTATAGGGTTTTTCGGGACGGTAGCCGTTTTCGCGGGCGTGGTAAAACAGGGTGTTGATGCGGATGTGTCCGGGTTTCAGGGATTTCCATACGGCCTTGGCGTCTGACGGTTTGTAGCTGTCGGAATGGCGCGACCAGTCGTCCCACAGGGTAAAACCTTCCTCTCCCTGATGGTCTTTGATGGCCGCACCGATTCTGATCCAGAAGTCGCGGTCGTTGGGATCGAGATAATTCAGTGCGTTGCGGATGTTGTCGTAATCGCTCATGGGAACTCCAAATTAAAAAAGGCCGTCTGAAAAACGGGTTTCAGACGGCCGTCCAACACAACTTCAGATGACCGTTATCCGGATTGCGGCCGGGACAAGGCGTCCGCAGCAGTCCGTTTTCAGACGGCCTGTGCCGCTGCCATCAGTTTTGCGACAGTCGGCTTGTCGGCAATGCCCCAGCCTTTGGCAACGGCCGAGGCAATTTTTTCACGGTATTCTTTGCTGTCGCCGGGGCGCAGCAGTCCGGCCAGCATGGAGATAATCAGATCTTTGGCGTTGGCACAGTCCTGCCGGTCGGTCTGTTCCAACTCTTCGTCGGGGACGTACTCCGCATCGGGTGCCTGCACTTCCCGTTTCGGGTGCGCCTTAATGTCGAGGACGGCGACTTCGGGCAGCGGCAGATGAATGCGCGGCTTGAATACTTCGTCTTTCCAATAGACGATTTTCTGCGCATAGACGGGATGGCTGCCGGCAACGTCGATCACGCAGTCTTCCAGCGGCATCCGTTTGATTTCGTCTGGGTTCATCACCGCCCGCGCCTGATCGCTGGTACTGGTGCTGCGGCTGCTTTTCCCGCGCGAAACGGACTTGGCCTTGAAGGTTTCGTTGCCGATGATACGGCTGTATTCTTCCGCTTCGGTCTGGTCGCGCGGTGTGTAGAAAATGCGCAGGGTGAAGTTGGTGAAGAAGGTGCGCATGTTTTCGCGGCCGTAAACCGCTTCCACCTGCGAAGGCGCCTGTATGATGATCAGCAGGCGCAGACCGTAACCGGCGATATAGGACACGCCGTGCTGGACGGCGGGTATCGGCCCAAGTGCGGTGAATTCGTCCATCAGCAGCAGGCATTGGTAGGGGAAGAGGCCGGGATTGTTTTCCGGCAGTCCCTGTTGGACGTTGACGTCTATCAGTTGGCTGAAAAACAAATTGGTCAGACGGCTGAATGTATCGGCCTCTGTCGGTACGATACCTATATAGACGGTCATCGGCTTTTTGCGCACATCATCCAGCCGGAAGTCGTCGCCGGAAGTGGCCGCTTCCACTACGGGATCGAGAAAGATGCCCAAAGGCGCGGTCAATGAGGCGAGAATGTCGGCGCCTGTCTTGGCATTGCCGTTGGCAAAGCCCAACAGCAGGGTGCGGCATTGGTCACTGAGAGGGGTATCCGCTTGCTCCCGCCGTTCCACTTCGTCTTTAATCCATTCAGTCAACGCTTTGCCGCCGGTAGGAGTGGTCAGCCGGAACAGGTTGGTCAGCGTCGAACGTTGGCGGTAATCTTCAAGATCGCGTTCGTTTTCGGTCTCAATCATGTAGAGTGCGAGGCCGACAAACAGTTTGCGCGAGCTTTCAGTAAAGAAGGTGGAGCTGCCGGAATCGCGCGGCGACTTGGGCAGCAGAATGCCAGCCATATTGGACAGGTCTTTATAAGTGTAGAGCGGGTTGCGCCGGATGTAGGTGAACGGATTCCATTTGTGGGAAACCAATGGTGCGTTGGGATTACGTTCGTGTTCAGGCAGGCGTCCGCCGGGGTTGAACAGAAAAACCTCCTGTCCGCATTTGGCACGAAAGCCTGCGCTGATCAGGAAGTTTTCCAGTTTCGGATCGTAAACCACCATGCTGTGCCGGTAATGCAGGCAGTTGGGAATCACAATCCCCACGCCTTTGCCGGAGCGGGTGCGGGCGGACAGATACATGAATTCGTTGCCTGCCCAGCGCAGATACTGCCCTTTGTACTGCCCCACCAGCAGATCGGGCAGATCTTTCTTCGGATCAAACTTTTTGTTGATCAGACCCAGTTTGGCAATTTCCACCGCATTGGCAAAACGTGCCGAACCGTGCAGCTCCCGTTTGGGTTTCAGCACGGCAGCCACCAGTAGCATCAAGGGCAGAACCAACGTTACAGCCGCTGCTGCGGCTGTCGATACGCCCAGCGGCAGCGTCATGCTTTCCGGCAGATTGGGATAAGACCAGTAACGCGGCAGCATGCCTATTGCGGGAGATGCTTTCAGGGAAAGCCAGGACACGAACAGCCACGAGCCGAGATAAAGACCGCCTGCCGCCGCCGGAGGTAGTACTACGGCCAGCAGAATCAGCGTGGGTATGAGTTTGTTGTCTTTTTTCATCGCTCCTCCATCAACCGCCCATATAGTCGTGAATGCCGCCCGATACGGCGACACCCGCATCATCGGGGACGGTTTCGTTTTCAGACGGCCTCCTCGCCTTGGTCTGGATAATCTGCAATTCGTTCGCCTTTACTTCGCAAACCGTGCGCTCAATGCCCAATCTGTCAGTATAACTGCGCGTCTCCAGTTTGCCCCATACCGCCATGCAGTCCCTTTTTTTGAGAAACTTTTCCACCGTTTCCGCCAAGCGGCCGTAGAGCAGGACGGTAAACCAATCTGTCGCTTCTTGTTGCTCGCCGGTGGTTTTATCCTTCCATTTTTCGGTATAGGCCAGACTTACTTTGGCAACCGGCGTGCCGTTGGACAGATAACGGATTTCCGGGTCTTTTCCCAGATTGCCCATCAGATAGATTTTATTGGCGTATGGCATAATTCGTCCTTTCTTACAGGTTAAAATCAATGAAAAATCAAACAGAAAACCGCCAGTCAGAAGAGCTGGCGGTATTAAAAGCGGAAATTCAGGCAATGGTCGCCTATTTGGAAACGCTGACGCTGTTTGCGGCGGAAACGCTGCTGTCGGCGGAAATGGGAAGAGAACAGGCTGACCGCATACACGCGCTGATATTGGCAGCGGACAAGTTTTATGGGCGGTCGGAAGCGTTCGGTCAAGACACCTTTTGGGAACGGCTCAACGATGCATTGACCCGCTACACAGAGCGGTTCGGCGAGTTACCCAAAAGATCCGATTCGGCGGGCGGGGTTGGAGCGGATGACTGACTCTCGCCCAATATCGCCAAAACCCGCAGGCGGGCAGGATTGTTTGGATTTCTACCGGCGGTTTCAGGCTGCTGTTGCGGGCACGGCTGTTGTCTAGGTTCTGGCAAACGGTCGCGGATTTGGCGCAGGGTGTGCAGAATTTCCTGCAGGATGTCGTTGTCGTTCATGGGGTTTCCTTTTACGTTTACTTGTTTTGAAATACACAAAGGCCGTCTGAAAAGTTTCAGACGGCCTTTGTGTATTTATTGGAAATTATGGATATTTCTGACCGGTATGTTTTACGTTGAGGATAAGCACATATTCCGCAGCAATTTCATAAATCACAACATAGTTTTTGTGAATCACCAGTTCGCGGGTATGGGCTACTCTGCCGTATCTGCCTGCTCCGGGCATTTTTTCCAAAATCAGGACGGACTGGCGGATCAGGTCATCCATTTCCAAAGCGGCTGCAATGTTGTGTCCGGCAATGTAATTGACAATGCCCTCCGCCTCGGAAACAGCCTGCTCGCTCCACTTAACCTGCATTTTTTATGCGTTCCAATAGTTTTGCTCGGTTGGCATCCAACCTGTCCATTGCCTGTTCGTTACTGAGAACCGGCGATGCTTTGGATTTTTGTACCTCGCCTTCCAGCCATTGCGTGTAACTGTCGGAAGCGGCTTGGTTTTCAAATTCGTAAATCCGTGGATCAAGTGTCAAAGTGTTCATCGTCATTCTCCTGCTGTTTGATTTATCGTGCCTGTTTGCCGGTGCTTTGTCAATCGAAGGCCGTCTGAAACTTTTCAGACGGCCTTCGCCGGTGTTTGAAAATCTTTACGGATATTTTCTGCTGCCGTGCAGCACACGCAGAATCCGCAATTCGTCCAAAGCCACCTTGTAAACCAGAATGTAGTTGGGATGGGCAACAAACTCACGGATGCCCGCCACTCTGCCGGTACGGCCGATATAGGGCATCTGCCCGAGTTTTTCGGCAGTCTCGAACAGGGTTTCGGCAAGGTTGGATGCGGCAAAAGGATTGTCGGCGGCAATAAATTCCACAATGTTGTCCAAATCGCTTTGCGCTTCGGGTGCCCAATTAACCTGCATTTTTTATCATCTCCGCCAGTTTGGCACGTATGCGGGCAGCCACTTCGTCGTGCGGAACCGGCGGTTTGCCGCTGTTCAGGGCTTCTTCCACTTTGGCACGAAACCATGCGTCGTATTCGGCAGCTTCCTGCTCGCTGGCAAATTCGTAGGTCAAGGGGTCGGTTTTCAGTACGGTATTCATTTTGCTGTCCTTTTGCATAAAGGGTTTGTACGATACTGCCTGCCGCTCAGTGCTTTGTCAATCAAAGGCCGTCTGAAACCTTTCAGACGGCCTTCGATTCAGTTCCTGCCGCTCAGTGCCCTGAATTTCTCCACCGGGTTGTAGTACAGCTCGGTCATATAGGTTTTGTTGAAAAAACAGACAACGTCGATGGTAGCGCGTACGGTATTGAGGATGTAGTTGTAATCCATGGTTTGGCCGGTAGCGGATTCTTTGGCTAATTGGGCGATGCGGTAGTGGACGCTGCGGGCGTCGTTGGCGTGGACGGAGGTCAGGCCGCCGGGGTGGCCGGTGTTCAGTGCAGACAGGTAGTCCCACGCTTCGTCGCCGCGCAGCTCGGTGAGGAAGATGCGGTCGGGTTTGAGGCGCATGCAGGCGGCGATAATCTGTTTGGCGGTGATGTGTTCCTTGTAAAAGAGATGGGCGTGGTTGGGATGCTTGGGCAGGCTTAATTCGTGGGTGTCTTCGATGGTCAGGATGCGGGTGCGCGGGTCGATACGGTCGGCAATGGCTTTGGTGAAGGTGGTTTTGCCGGAACCGGTGCCGCCAACCATGCAG
Organism: Neisseria sp. WLZKY-1; assembly: GCF_046546535.1. NCBI lineage: Bacteria > Pseudomonadati > Pseudomonadota > Betaproteobacteria > Neisseriales > Neisseriaceae > Neisseria > Neisseria sp. WLZKY-1. The sequence goes on along the minus strand of NZ_JBKGTW010000041.1, from coordinate 5,756 downwards.
ATATTCAGTTTGTGTTCTACCGCCAGATCAAAGAAGGTTTCCATATCGCGGTCGTCTTTGGCTTCGAGCATTCGATATTGCCAGTCGGCCAGCGGCACGTCGTGCGGCAGACCCATTTTGTCGCTGATGTCGCGGAAACGGCTGCCGTCGATTTGCGGCCGTTCGGATACGCCGTCGGACGACGAGTCGGTAAAATTTTCCAGACGGCCGCTGCCGATATAGTCATCCAGACTGAAACGGCTGTCCGACGGTTTGCGGAAGGCGAAGACGATGGTGCCGGTTTCACAGGACGGCGGCAGCATGATGTGGCCGCGTTCGCCGTCGGGCAGGGTGACGGAATGGATGGGGTTTTGTTCGCTGATGTGCTTGTCGTTGTAAATGGCAAGAATGTTGGCCAGATTGCGCAGGCTGTCCAGAGTCAGCACGCCGCTTTCGATGCGCTCGAAGCCGGCGGAAGTTTCGATAAAGCATTCACCGGGACGGTTGATCAGCACTTCGGTTACGCCGGAACGGTTCAGCAGGCTGCTGATGCCCAGTTTGTCCAGCAGGTTGCGGGCGGATGCGTCGTTGCGGATTGCATGGGGAGTGTAAGACATTTTTTTCCTTCTGCGGCGTTACAAAGGCAGCCTGACAGGCTGCCTTTGTGCGCAATTGTATTAATCAGACGTGCTGCGGATATAGGGATTGACCCGTTCGTAAACCCGGCTGAAATCAAGGTCGCGGGCAACCATGATATTCAGCAGCGACCCGTGGTTGATATACCCAGTCGGCGGAATGTTGATGCTGTTTTTCAGGGCTTCGGTCGCCATGTCCTGTGCGGCATCTGTCGAATTTTCAAAGGTAATCTGCTGCCCGTTGTTGCGGCTTTGGCGGCGGTTGACGCCTTCGGCAAAATCGCTGATCAGGCTGATCATGACGGCGCCGCCGAAACGCTGCCAAAAATGGTGGTCGACTTTGGCTCCCAATCCGGCTTCGCCGAGTTGTCCGGCTCCGGGGCTGGCCAAAGCGGCTTTGATGCCGGCCGGTGTTTCCAGTTCGTTCCACAATACGAATACCCGTGCCTGTCCTTGCAGAAGGGCAGATGTCTGTTCGCCGGTGATTTTGCTGCCGCGCTCGATAAGCAGCACTTTGCCGTTGGCGGAATAAATGTCTTTGCTGACGATGCAGCGGGTCAGTCCGGGCTGCGTGGTGACGATACGGGTTTCCAGCGTACAGGCGATATTGGTGCCTTTGGCCAACAGATAGGTCAGATCGCCCCTTTTTTGTGCCGACACGGCAGCAGTGGCCGTCGGCCGCAGACGGTCGGCAAAATTCGGCTGCCATCCGCTTCCTGCCTCTTCCGGCGGCACGTCGGGAACGAAAGGGGCGGAGCGGCCGCCGCTTTCACTGTTGTCGGCCTCTGCGGACGGAAGACTGTCCGAGCCGCTGTTGAAGGAAACCAGTACGTCTCCATTCAGGCGTCGGTCGCGCGGGCTTTGCGGCTGCGAGGCGGCCGTTTCGGGCGGTGGTGCGGTGTTCTCCTGCCTTACATTCTGCCCTTCTGCGGACTCAGTACCGGATGCGGACTGTTCTTCCGTCTCAGATGCCGCTGCTTCGGAGGCTGCGGCCTGCTGCGCTTCGATGTCCGCCTTGTCGGCGGCGAAATCGTAGGACTGGCTGCTTTGTACTTGTTCCGTTTCTTCCTGTTGTGTGCTTTCACCGGTGCTTTCCTCGGAAAAATACATCATCAGGCCGGAGACAATCAGTCCTGAAGCAAACAGCCCAGCGCCGACAAAACCCAGCACTTTCATGCTGCGTTTGCCGCCTTCCTCCTCCAAGGTGACAGGAATGCCGCCTTCGATTGCCTTGTCCCCGACAAGTTCGGCCATATCCTGCTGTGTGTCGTGTGCCTGTTCCTGCGTGCCGCCGTCATCCTGCGGCATGTCTTTCCGCTGCCTTTTGCGCAGCCATTGTGCAATGATTCCCATAGGATTTCCTTTATTTCGTAAGACGGACGCTTTCGCGGTCATCCGTTCCCGTACGGTTGAACCGGCCGTTTGCACGGTAGCCCCGGTTTTCCACACCCAAAACCGAACTGCCCAGCCGAAGAACAAAGCGGGCGGCGGTTTCGTGAATGACGACGGTGTTGTCTTCCATGTGCGTATTGAGCAGGGTTTCCGAGTTGTCGGCTTCTTTACGGTAAACGGCGGGCATGGTGCGGCCGTTATCAAACACGAAGTAGGTGAAGCGGCCGTTGTCGTAGGCGGCGGTGGGTGCCAGTTCACGGCTGCCCCGTCCCCAGTAGTTGCGGTTTTCAGACGGCACGGACAGGCCGCCGGCAGCATCCAATTTGGCCAAGGCGGCGGCTCGTTTGTCCTCTGCCTGCCGTTGCGCCCGCTGCCGGCTGTCCGGATGATCGAAGCGCATCACATAGGTCGGCGGATGGTTTTTGTCGGCCATTTTCAGATCGAAGACATAAGTCCGGCGGTCGGACACAATAATCATATTGGTCGCAGGCTTGTCGGCGGTGGGTTTGAAAACGATATTGTTGCCGCGCACGCCGACTTTCCAAGCATCCGCGTCACCCATACCCAGCGTTGCGGCATCGCCTTTGAGCCGTTCCCCGTCTTCCAGCTGGACGAGTGCGGCACGGCCGACTTTGGCGTAAATGCTGTACACCTTCTGCGGGCTGTACGTTTCGGTTCGGATGCGTGCATCGGCAAAGGCCGTCTGAAAACAAACGACCGCGCAAACGGCGGCCGTCAGATGTCGGATATCCGTCCTTATCATGATCATGGCGTGGTCTCCCTGTCTACGCGGTAGGACGTTACACTGAAGCCCAGCGGGTTGACCAAACGGTCTTTTTCGTCCATCGGGGCGTTTTTATATTGGTAGGCAATGGTGGCAATGTAGCGTTGCGGCGGCAGTACGTTTTTATCTCCGCCCAGCGCAATCATGATTTTTTCAAACCGCACCTGCGCCATATTGCCGACAAAAGCGATTGCATTGACGCGCACGTTAATGCGGAATTTGTCTTTCAGGATTTTGTGCGGTGCGTCTTTGCTTTCGCGGTAGAGTTCGGCGAACTGCTGCTGCACCGGCGGCGCACTCAGCAGATTGGTGGCATCGAAGGTGTCCTGAACCGTTTCCCAGTCGTAACCCTCCCTATAACGCACATACTGCGCCAAAAAATACTTGTCGGTTACTTCACCGTAGCTTTTCTCCGATTTTTTCAAAGTGGTAACGACATCGGTCACGCCGGTGTTGTTGTCTACCCTAATAACAAAGGGAACGGCGGTCTTCAGCGGAGTGAGCCCTGCCACCGCGCCGACGGCCGCACCCGTAATCAGCAGACAGGCGGCGGTGATGCGCCATGCTGTTTTTGCCATCCTGCGGGTACGTTCCATATCGGCGGTATGGAATGCCTGTGCCTCTTGGACAAACCTCAAAGCCTGACGGTTGGTTTGGTTTTTGGATTGCTGACCCGTACTCATTTTCCGGCCTCCGCCGTATGGTTGCCGTTGATGGGGAAAGCCTGTCCGCGCGGTTCGGGCGGCAGGCTGGAACAGGCGGCCATGCACAGTGCCGCACACAGGACGATTAATGTTTTCATCGGTGGAATCCTCAAATAAAAAAGCCTTCCGAACGGAAGGCTTGCATGGGTGGAACGGGTCAGTGCCCGTCGTAGGGGCGGCCGTTGGAACAGGCTGCCAAAACGAAAAAGATAACGGAAAACCCTGTCATCATCCCGAAAAACTGCCCCAGCTTTGTGCCGTGGAAGAAATAACCCAGCACGGGAAACGACAGGATGATGCACAGCAAAAGACGTGACAACATGTGAAACCTCCCTTACGGTTGTTTGAATTAACGTCGGCTGATAGAGCCGCCGGTGCGTCCGCGGAACATTCCGCCTGCACCGCGCCCCATCCGGGTCAGCAGGTTGCTCTGCGATACCGCACGCACCAGACCGGCGGTGAATCCTTCCATACTTGCGCCGCCCGTTAATGCGGAAGCGATTCCCGGTATCTTAATTGCGGCCAGTACGAAGAACAAGGTCATCAGGAAAAATATCGGCGGCAACGCTTCTGCCGCCACCAGGTCTGCGGCGATATTGCCGGTGATATATTTGTCTATCCGACTGTCGAAATAGGCCGTCTGAACCATGCCCAGAATCGAAAACAGCACCACCGTTACCGTATAGTTCAAACACTGGCCGATCCAGTTCATACCGTACTGCCGTGTTGCCGGAAACAGCATCATGCCGACGAACAGAGGACCAATCATAATGGTCATCGCCAAACAGATTTTGGCAACCACATAATAAGCAAAAGACATTGCCAGCATCAGGTTGCCGCACAAAAAGACGACCAGCCAGATTTTGGCAGTAATGTTGATTTTGAAACCGACGCCTTCGATGCCGCCTTTGCTGTCAGCCAGTATGCTGATTTTAGCTAACAGGGTATCCAACTTCTGCGCACTGGCATCAAACGCGCTTGCATCAAAGGCTTTGTTGCCGAACAGGGACGCCATCCCTTCGGGCAGCGAGTAAACCAAATGCGCAATCTTGGTGTACTGTGCGGCATTGAAGGCGCAGGCAATAACCAGCAGCCAGCCTATGCACCGTTTGGTCAGATCAACGGCGTTTTCATCGAAGCCGCGGTTATAGGCGTTTAAAATCACCATTAGTATGTAAATCCCGAAACCGGCGGCAAACAGCGGGGCGAGTCCGGAAATGAAACTGCCGACTGAAGAAAACAGATTTTCTCCCAGTTTGGCGACAAACTCTTTGGACAAATCGGTAAAGATGCTACCGGCCATTTTTTACTCCTCAAAAAAAGGCCGTATCTTTTTCAGATACGGCCTCGCCGGATTTAACGAAGTGTTCAATAGTCAGTTGCTTTGGGATGTGCCTGATTCTTGCGGGCAATCATCAACTTTCCATCCGTGTTTTTTCGCACGGGCACATTTATATTTGTGCGCATTGGCCTTTTCTTCTTCCAACTGCCGTTTCAGTTCGGAATCAGTAGAATTTCCACCACACCCTGCGAGTATGGAAGCGGCAACTGCGCACAACAGTAAAGTCCGTATAGTTTTCATATTTAACCTTCCTTAAATCAACAGCCGTCGATTTTCCAATTATGCTTCTTTGCCCTGGCACATTTGTTGTGCTGTGCAAAGTTGCGCTCGTCGATTTCTTTCTGCATTTCGTACAGACGCGCCATTGTATCAAGATTGATTTGGTTTTGCTGTATTTTCGCCTGCTCACCGGCAATACGGTTCTGTAAATCGGCTGCCGCTTTGGCATCCTGCGTCTTGTCTATTTCGTCGATCAGGGAACGGATGTTGTCCATCCGCAGTTGCGAATCTTTGATTGATTTCAGCGTCATGTCGAACTGTTTGACCAGTCTCTCGTCACTGCTTTTGGCGTTATATCCTTTGCCTGAAAGAAGATCTTTTGCATTGCTGCCGCCCTGTTTTTTCGCTGCCTCGTAAACGGCCTTCCATTCGTCAGGCAGTGCTTCCTGTGCTTCGTTGCGCAACAGTTTGCCGATATTACGGCTGCCTGTCAGAGCCTTGACTTGGGCTTTGAGTTCTTTGATTTGTTTGATCTGGTTTTCAATCTGCTTGCCCAGTTTGACCGCCTGTTCGGCAGCCTTGAATACCGCCGCACTATCGTAGCAACTGTATTTTTCACCCCGTCGGGCAAAAATACCAAAACTCAAATCAAGCCGTTTGGATACCGTTTTCGGCAAAGTAATCACGCATCCGGGCATTCA
>NZ_JBKGTW010000040.1:0-20926 GCF_046546535.1 Neisseria sp. WLZKY-1 | reverse complement strand
CCTCAACCGTTTCAGACGGCCTCAACCGTTTCAGACGGCCTCAACCGTTTCAGACGGCCTCAACCGTTTCAGACGGCCTCAACCGTTTCAGACGGCCTCAACCGTTTCAGACGGCCTCAACCTTTCGTGGCGATCTTTTGCACCGATATGCCCATGTTCTGCCGAAAAACGGCATAAAGCTGCAGTTTCCGCAAATGCGTGCAAGGGCAAAAAGAAACAAAAAATATTCGCCTTTTAAAAACGGTTTGCCGACGCTTTTCGACAGGAATTTTATTTTTCTTTACAAATCATTATGATAAATTAATAACCTACCGCCACTGCAAGATGGCACGCAGCTTGCTTGGCATTCCATACCGATGCACAGCGCGTCGGTCGTTCTTAACGGATGCCACGGCATCGAAAAACAAATACATTACGGTAAAACCGACAGCCCTACCGCTGTCGCTCCGCTCGGGAAGGCGGAGTCTTTTAGGGATAGGCCGCTGCATATTGTGGGAATGTGCGGCGGCTGTTTTTTATCCGCCGTCCGCATACCGTGCGGGGCAAAACGCAAGAGGCCGTCTGAAAGCAGGCATATGTTTTCAGACGGCCTCTGCGCATCATCGGCGGGGCGGCCTGTCTATTTCGTCAAATTCCGCAACGCCAGCCGCACGCCTTCGGCCACTTCCGTGCCGGGGGCGATGCCTTTGACGGCGGCGCGTGCCTCGCGCTCGCTGTAACCCAGCGCCAGCAGGGTGCTGACGATGTCGTCGCTGCCGCCGTCGGCTGCGGCCGGAGCGAAGAGGCCGTCTGAAATGCCTGCGGCGGCGAGTTTGCCGCGCAGTTCCAAAATCATGCGCTCGGCGGTTTTTTTGCCGATGCCGGGGGCGGACGACAGGCGTTTGATGTCCTCCTGCGCCACGGCCTGCGCCAGTTCTTCGGCGCTCATGGCCGAGAGGATGCCGAGGGCGGTTTTCACGCCGATGCCGCCGACTTTGATTAATTGGCGGAAGGTGGCGCGTTCGGCGGCGTCGGCAAAGCCGAACAGCAGGTGCGCGTCTTCGCGCACGGCCAGATGGGTGTAAAGGCGCACGGTTTCGCCGACGGGCGGCAGTTTGTAGAAGGTTTGCATGGAAACGTCGACTTCGTAGCCGACGCCGTTGACGTCGATGATGATTTGCGGCGGGTGTTTTTCCGTCAGTTTTCCGGTGAGGCTGCCGATCATGGGTTCTCCTTCGGGGGGCGGGAGGCCGTTTGAAACGGCCGAAAGCGGCGGATTATAGCGCAAGGACGCAAAAAACCCGTGCGGGGCACGGGTTGGGCGGCGCTCGGCGCTCAGATGGCGGTTTGGCCTTTGGCCTTGGCGTCGGTCACGATGCCGCTGCGGCGGTTTTGTTCTTTGCGGCTCGGGGCGTCTGTGGTGATTTGTTCGATTTTCACCTGCGCCGTGCCGGTGCGGATGAAGCCGAGTTCTTGTGCGGCGGCTTTGGAGAGATCCATCACGCGGTTGCCATGGTAGGGGCCGCGGTCGTTGATGCGTACGACGACGCTTTTGCCGTTGGCAAGGTTGGTGACGCGGACGTAGCTGGAAATGGGCAGGGTGCGGTGGGCGGCGGTGAGGGTGTTCATGTCGAAACGTTCGCCGTTGGCGGTTTTCCTGCCGTGGAAACCGGGGCCGTACCATGAGGCTTTGCCGGTTTGGCTGAATGCGGTTTTGGCGGTTTTGCCGTCGGCTTTGGCGGTTTTGCCGTCGGCTTTGGCGGTTTTGCCGTCGGCTTTGGCGGTTTGGACTTCGGTTTTTTTCGCGGCAGTCTGCCAGTTTTTTCTGACAGGCGCGGCGGCGGTTTTTTGGGCGGACGCGGCGGCAGGCGGCGGGGGAGGTGCGGCGGCGTTGTCTGCCGCAGGAGCGGTTTGGGATTGGGCGGCGGGCGGCGGGGGAGGTGCGGTGGCGTTGTCTGCCGCAGGGGCGGTTTGGGATTGGGCTGCGGGCGGTTGCGGTGCGGCGCAGGCGGTGAGGGCGAGGGCGGCGAAAAGGCCGAGGGGGATTAAGCGTTGGTTTTGGGTCAAAACAAGATCCTGTTCCGGAGTTGAAGGGAGGTTGCCGCGTCTGTTTCTCTTCTTGTGCGGCGGGGTGCTGCTTTTGTGTTTTCAGACGGCCTTTTCGGGCAAAGCCGTTCAGAGGCCGTCTGAAAAGCCGTTTTGCCGCCACGCTTCGAATACGGTGACGGCAACGGTGTTCGACAAATTCATGCTTCTGCTGTTTGCCCGCATCGGCAGGCGGATTTTCCGTTCGGCGGGCAGGCTGTCGAGAATGTCGGCGGGCAGGCCGCGCGTTTCCGGGCCGAAGAGGAAAACGTCGCCCGCTTGGAAAGACACTTGGTCGGGGCGGGTGCTGCCTTTGGTGGTCAGCGCGAAGATGCGGCGGCCGGCGAGGGCGGCGAGGCAGTCGGCGAAATTTTCGTGGACGGTGAGGCTGGCGAACTCGTGGTAATCCAGCCCCGCGCGTTTCATTTTGGCCGAGTCGAGCGGGAATCCGAGCGGCTTGACGAGGTGCAAAGCCGCGCCGGTATTGGCGCAGAGGCGGATGATGTTGCCGGTGTTCTGCGGGATTTCCGGCTGGTACAAAACAACAGTAAACATAAAATCAGACACTTAAAACGGCGCGCACTATGCCCCCATCCGCGCGGCGCGTCAAGGCCTTTGCATTTTCGCCTGTGCCAGCGTCCAGCAGAAAACGCGCTCCGCCCCCGCCCGTCTTAACATCCGCGCCAGTTCGGCCAATGTTGCGTTTGTGGTGGCTACGTCGTCGATTAACAGTAGATTGCGTTTCTTAACGTCGCCGCGCACCTCAAACAGCCCTTTGGCGTTTTTCAGCCGCTCGCGGTAGGCCAGTGTGCTTTGCGGCGGGGAAGGCCGTCTGAAAACGGTGTTTTCGGGCAGCACGGGCAGGCGGAAAAACGGCGCGATCAGGCGGGCGAGTTCCGTGCACTGGTTGAAGCCGCGCTCCATCTGCCGCTCTCGGCTCAGCGGCACGGCGAGTATGCCGTCTACAGCTTCGTGCCGCAGCCACGGCGGCGGCAGCGCGGCCATCAGGCAGGCGAGCGGACGGCGCAGTTCCAAGCGGCGCAGGTGTTTGAATTCGTGGAGGATGCCGCTGACGGGCGGCGCGTAGGCGCACGACGACCACAACAAATCAAACGGCGGCGGCTTCTTTTGGCACGCGCCGCAGATCGTCACGCCGTCGCCCGCGCCGCCGCACTGCGGGCAGACGCGCTCGGGCGGCGTGGCGGTTTTCAGCAAATCGGCCATACAGCCCCCGCAGATGCCACCCAATGCCCGCGCGTGGCATAATGCGCAGCTTTGCGGCTCGGTCAAACGGCTTAATCGGGAAAGGAATTTCATGACAGACACACCCCATCATCCTGTTTATCTGATACACGGCTGGGCGGCAAACGGCCGCGTGTTCGACGGCCTGCGCCCGCTGCTGCCCGCACACTGGCAGGTGCACACGCCCGACCTGCCCGGCCACGGCGGCGCGCCGTTTGCGGGCGCGTTCGATATAGAAACAGCCGCCGACGAACTGGCCGACGGCCTGCCCGAAGGCAGCGACGTGGCGGGCTGGTCGCTCGGCGGCCTGGTCGCCCTGCACGCCGCACACCGCCATCCGCACAAAGTACGCCGTCTGTGCCTCACCGCCTCCTTCGCCAAACTCGCCGCCGCGCCCGGCTACCCGCAGGGTCTCGCCCGCCCCGCGCTGCACAAAATGCTGCCGCTCTTCACGCAGGACTATGCGAAATATATGCGCCAGTTTTTGGAACTGCAACTGCTGCACACGCCCGAAGCGCGGCAGATAGTCGACGCCCTGCTGCCCGACATCGTCCGCCACGGCACGCCCGCCGCGCTGGCCGCCGCCCTCGAAGCCGCCGAACGCGCCGACGCCCGCGCCCTGCTGCCGCACATCCGCCAGCCCGTGTTGCTGGTATACGGCGGCAAAGACGGCATCACGCCGCCGCGCATGGGCGGATACCTGCAAGAGCACCTGCCGCACGCCGAAACCGTCGTGATTGACCAAGCCGCCCACGCCCCCTTCCTCAGCCACGCCGCAGAATTCGCCAATCTGCTCGCCCGTTTTTTCGGCTGAACACATTTTCAGAAACGTCATTCCCGCGTTTATGCCCCGAAGGGGTATAGGCGGGAGCGGCCTGCAACGGCACAGAGGCCGTCTGAAAGGAAACCATGAAACTCAACGCCCGCTTCAACACCTTCACCCTGCCGCGCTACCGCGAAGCCATCGCCAACCACAAGCGTTACACCGACTTCAACCCGCTCGCCCTTTTTCGCTCCATCCTCGAAAACGGCAAACGCGCGACATCCGCCGCCTGATCGACGAAGAAAACGGCTGAGGCCGTCTGAAAGCACAAGCCGAACACCATTTCGACAACACTATAAAAACAGCAAACGGAAACCCCATGACCGAACACGACCCCGCCGAAACACAATGGCACCACTGGCCGCGCTGCTGGTATCCCGCCGCCCGAGTGCACGGCTTCGCCCCCGGCCAAGTCCGCAGCGGCCGCCTCGGCGCGCGAGAGTGGGTGCTCTACCGCGACGCCGACGGCACGTTCCGCGCCACCGACGCCTTCTGCCCGCACATGGGCGCGCACCTCAAAAGCGCGCGCGTCGAAGGACAAGCCCTCTGCTGCGGCCTGCACGGCTGCCTGATCGAGCCGCAAACCGCCCTTTCAGACGGCCTCCCCCCCATCCGCCCCGGCTGCCGCATCGGCGCGCAGGCATGGCCGTGCGCCGAACGCTTCGGCCTCGTCTGGCTGCACCCGCCGCTGGCCGAAGGCGAAACCGCCCCGCCCCTGCCCTTCGCCGACAACGGCCACCTGCGCCTCACCGCTTCCCGCACCATCAACGCCGACTGGCGCGCCATGATCTGCAACGGCTTCGACCTCTCGCACATGGCCATCGTCCACCAGCGCACGCCCGAGGGCGATCCCGTATTCGACACCCCGCCCGAGGGCGGCATCCGCATGCGTTTTGCCACCCGCATCCTGCCCAAAGGCGGCTTTTCCAGCTGGCTGATGCAGCGGCTCTCCGGCGGGCGCGTCGAACTGGCGCACACCTGCAACGGCAGCAGCATCATAGTGGAAAGCCGCGTCGGCCGCTTCCGTGCCAGCGGCATCTTCGCCCTCTTGCCGCAAGACGCCCCCGGCACGCCGCCCGAAGAGCGCAGCACCCTCGCCTTCGCCGCCATCGGCATCCCGCCCGACACCCTCTTCCCGCGCCTGCAACTCTATATCGCCCGCTTTTTATATCTGGCGTTTTTGAAAAAAGACTTCGTCATTGTCAAAAATATGCGCCTGAAACTCGACGGCGCCGACGACCCCGGCGTGCAGCAGGCCGCGCGTTACCAAAGCACGCTCGAAAGCCTGTAATCCCCGTCTGCCGGGATTTTCAGAAACGTCATTCCCGCGAAGGCGGGAACGGCCTCCCGCCACAAAACCGCCATGACCCCCATCGCCCGCAACCTCCTCATCCTCGCCGCCGCCTCCTGCGCCAACCTCGCCCTGCTCACCGCCGCCTCGCACGCGCCGTGGCCGGTTGCCGTCGCCGCCGCGCTGCTGTTTGCCCTCAGCAACAACACCGTCTTCGCCCTGCTGCACGAATGCGTGCACGGCGTGTTCGCCCCCGCCGCCAACGGGCGGGGAGGCCGTCTGAACGAATGGTGCGGCCGACTGGCGGCGGCATGGTTTCCCACCGGCCTCGCCGTCCAGCGCGTCTTCCACCTCACCCACCACCGCAACAACCGCTCCGCCTCCGAACAGTTCGACATCCTGCACGAAGGCGACGTCCTGTGGCTGAAATACGCCCAGTGGTACGCCATCTACACCGGCGTTTACTGGTTCGTCTCCGCCCTCGGCGTGCTCGTCTACGCCCTCACCCCCGCCGCCGTCCGCCGCGCCCTGATCCGCGCCTTCGGCCAACGCGGCGGCGTGCAGACCGGCGCCGACGACTACATCGGCGCACTCGACAGCCTGCCCGCCGCCGCCCGCCTCGAAGTGCTCGGCGCGGCCGCATGGCAGCTTTTCTGGGCATGGACGCTGGGCTGGACATGGACGGGCTGGCTCGCCTGCTACGCCGCCTTCGCCCTCGCGTGGAGCTCGCTGCAATACACCGACCACGCCTTCTCGCCGCTCGACAAACACAACGGCGCATGGAACCTCTATGTTCCGCGCTGGCTGCGCCTCGTCTTCCTCAACTACCACCTACACCTCACCCACCACCAACAGCCGCAGCTTCCCTGGTACGAACTGCCAAAACACCCCGCCAGCGGCCCCGCCTTTCTCACCGTCTGGCTCGCCTGCCTGCGCGGCCCCCGCCGCCTCGAAAACTTCCCACGCTTTCGCGAACGGGATATTGTGTAAACGCAAAAAGGCCGTCTGAAAAACGGAAAACAGGTTTTCAGACGGCCTGATGCCTTGTGTTCAGCCTTTCCCGTGCTGTGCCGTCCACACCAGGTCGCACAGGCCGTCTTGCGGCTTGAAGGCGGCGGGGGCGGCGAGCAGGAGGCGGCGGATTTCGGGCTGGTCGCCGCGGTCGCAGGCGGCGGCGATTTGGTCGAGCAAAACACAGAGCTGCGGCCAGGGCAGCATGGTTTCGCTGGCGGTGAGGATGCGCGGGTGGCCGGTGGGGGCGGCGTTGTCGCCGATCAGCAGTTCTTCGTAGAGTTTTTCGCCGGGGCGCAGGCCGGTGATGCGGATTTCGATGTCGCCCTGCGGGCAGGCGTCGTCTTTCACTTCGAGGCCGGAGAGGCGGATCATTTGGCGGGCGAGGTCGATGATTTTGACGGACTCGCCCATGTCAAGCACAAACACGTCACCGCCTTTGCCCATCGCGCCGGCCTGGATAACGAGTTGGGCGGCTTCGGGGATGGTCATGAAATAGCGGGTGATGTCGGGATGGGTGAGGGTGACGGGGCCGCCGGCGGCGATTTGTTTTTCAAAGGCGGGGACGACGGAGCCGGACGAGCCGAGCACGTTGCCGAAGCGCACCATACAAAAACGGGTGCGGCAGGCGGGTTCGGCGGCGAGCGCCTGCAAGACGAGTTCGGCCATGCGTTTGCTCGCGCCCATGGTGTTAGTGGGGCGCACGGCCTTGTCGGTGGAAATCAGGACGAAGGTGGAGACGCCGCTTTCTTGTGCGGCGCGGGCGCAGGCGAGTGTACCGAAAAGGTTGTTGCGCACGCCTTCGACGGTATTGAGGGCAACCATGGGGACGTGTTTGTAGGCGGCAGCGTGGTAGATGGTGTCGACAGCGAAGGCGGTCATGACGCTTTTCAGACGGCCTTCGTCCTGCACCGAGCCTAAAAGCGGCAGGATTTCGCAGCCGCCGCCGTGCTGCTGCCGCCATTCGGCCAGCTCGCGCTCGATGGTGTAGAGGGAAAATTCCGACAGCTCGAACAGCACCAGCCGCGCGGGCGCAAGAGAGATAATCTGGCGGCACAGCTCCGAACCGATAGAGCCGCCCGCGCCGGTGACCATCACGCTTTTGCCCGCGATATCGCGCGCCATCAGGTCGGGGAGCGGGGCGACGGGTTCGCGTCCCAAAAGGTCGGCGGCGGAGATTTTTTTCAATACGCCGGTGTGGATGCGTCCGTCGACCAGGTCTTTCATGCCGGGTATGGCGAGCACTTCGCAGGGATAGGCTTCGAGGCGGCGCAGGATGTCGCGTCGCTGTTGCGCGCCCGCGCTGGGGATGGCGAGGAGGATTTTGCGGATGCCGTATTGTCTGATCAGCCGTTCGATTTCTGCGGGGGCGAACACGGGCAGGTCGCTGACGGTGGTGTTTTGCAGGCGCGGATTGTCGTCGACAAAGGCGGCGGGGCGGTATTCGTGCACCTGCCGCACCGCTTCGGCCAGCTGCCGCCCCGACTGTCCCGCGCCGTAGATAATCACCGCCGCCGCGCCGTGGCGCTCGCTGCGCTCGGTAAGCATCAGCCGCAGCAGCAGGCGCGAACCGGCAATCAGCACCACCATCAGGAAGAAAAACACCACGGGCAGGGCGAGGCGCAGCTGGCGCTCGAACAGCAGCACGCTGAAAAAAAACGCCAGCATGGAGGCAAAGCTGCCGAATAGGGCGACGGCGAGTATGCGCAGGCTGATGTAGCGCGTTACCGCGCGGTAAAGCCCCAGCCGCACGAAGAGCAGCACGGTGAAGGTGGTGGTGGCGGCCAGCGCATACCAGTTGGCGGGGTCGGCCCATTCGTTGTCGTAATCGGCTTTCAGGCTTTGGGTAAACCAGAAGGCGCAGAAAACCAGCAGGATGTCGTGGACGACAAACAGCAGTTTTTTCACATTGCGCGGCAGCGCCAGCAGGGTTTCGAGCATCATTCGGGAAAGGTGTCGGAAAGAAATGACGGATAGGCCGTCTGAAAACAGGGTTGCGACAAGGCGGGCAAAACGTGTTTCAGACGGCCTGCATTATAGCGCGGCGCCGTGTGCATCTGCGGCGTGGGAGGCAGTCTGAAAACGTGGCGGAACGGGATGCGGGCAGGCGCATTTGTGTCTTTCGGCTGCCCCGTTTTCGCCATGCGGCGTTCGGTTGGTTTTGAAGTCGGCCTCCAAGCTTCAGACGGCCTCCAAGTTATCGGTGAAAGACAGCGCATGCTGCCGATACCCGAAGCGCCGCGGGCGGCGGCAAGACACAAAAAACCCGCCCAAAGGACGGGTTCGCTGCATACTGTCTGCCGTTTACGCTTCTTCCGCGCCGGTGTAGGGGCGCACGCTCACGGTTTTGCGGTTCAGACGGCCTTTGACGGCAAATTCCACATAACCGTCGACTTTGGCGAACAGGGTGTGGTCTTTGCCCATGCCGACGTTGTCGCCTGCGTGGAATTTGGTGCCGCGCTGGCGCACGATGATGGAACCTGCGGGAATTAGCTCGTTGCCGTAGGCTTTCACGCCCAAGCGTTTGGCTTCGGAATCGCGGCCGTTGCGGGTGCTGCCGCCTGCTTTTTTACTTGCCATGTTGGATACTCCTGACTTGGATTAGAAATTAGGCGATGGCCACGATTTCGATTTGGGTGAAATTCTGGCGGTGGCCCTGGCGTTTCTGGTAGTGTTTGCGGCGGCGCATTTTGAAAATGCGGATTTTCTCGCCGCGGCCGTGCGCCACTACTTTGGCCGTTACTTTCGCGCCTTCGATAAAGGGCGCGCCTACTTTTACAGATTCGCCGTCAGCAATCATCAAAACTTCAGTCAGTTCGATTTGGCTGTCGAGTTCGGCAGGTATCTGTTCTACTTTCAATTTTTCGCCAACGGCAACTTTGTATTGTTTGCCGCCGGTTTTTACGACCGCGTACATACTCAACTCCATAAATGGGATTTCGGTTAAACAAAAATTCCGCGCACCATGCGCGAAATGGCGTATTCTATGGGCAAGTGTCTGTTTTGTCAAACCGTATGGCGCACGTATCACCGCCCGTCTGCCCAGACTCCCGTTTTCAGACGGCCTTTGTGCTATAATCCCGCGCTTTCCGACTTCTGCCCGCCGCGCAGCAACTTTCCCGCCGCCGATACCGCCATGCTCGAACATCTGCCCTATTTCCAACAAAACCTAGCCACCGACCTCGGCCGCGTCAATCAGGTGGTCGAACGCGCGGTGCAGTCGGAAGTCGCCCTGATTTCGCAGATCGGTAACTACATCATCGGCGCGGGCGGCAAGCGTTTGCGCCCCATCATCACCATCTTGGCGGGCAAATCGCTGGGCTACGACGACGACAAGCTCTACTCCCTTGCCGCGATGGTGGAATTCATCCACACCTCCACCCTGCTGCACGACGATGTGGTCGACGAAAGCGATATGCGGCGCGGCCGCGAAACGGCCAACAACCTGTTCGGCAACGCCGCCGCCGTTTTGGTGGGCGACTTCTTATATACCCGTGCCTTCCAACTGATGGTCGGCTCGGGCAGCATGAAAATCCTCGAAGTCATGGCCGACGCCACCAACATCATTGCCGAGGGCGAAGTGATGCAGCTGATGAACATCGGCAACACCGACATCAGCGAAGAAGAATACGTCCGCGTCATCCAATACAAAACCGCCAAGCTCTTTGAAGCCGCGGCCCAAGTCGGCGCGATACTGGCAGGCGCCACGCCGCAGCAGGAAGCCGCCCTGCGCGACTACGGCATGTATGTCGGCACCGCTTTCCAAATCGTCGACGACATTCTGGATTATTGCGGCGACCCGGCCGAAATCGGCAAAAACGTCGGCGACGACCTGGCCGAGGGCAAGCCCACCCTACCGCTGATCTACCTGATGCGCCAAGGCAGCCCCGAAGCCGCGCAGGACGTGCGCGACGCCCTGCAAAACGCCGACCGCAGCCGCTTCGCACAAATCCATGCCCACGTCGCCGCCTCCGACGCGCTCGCCTACGCCGCGCAGCAGGCACGCAAAGCGGTAGACCAAGCCCTCGCCTGTCTGCAAAACCTGCCCGTCAACGAAGCGACCCGCGCCATGCGCCAACTGGCCGAAGAATCATTGGCGCGCGTGTCTTAAATAACCCTTAAATAGCTGTTTTCAAAATTTGATTTTTCACACCTCGCCGTAGTTCAACGGATAGAACGTATGCCTCCTAAGCGTAAAATACAGGTTCGATTCCTGTCGGCGAGGCCAAACATTAAAAAACGGAGTTATCCACAGAAGTTACAGCTATCTCCGTAAGTCTACAAAATCCCTTGTCCATCAAGCCTTGAATCCGTTTCAAGGCTTTTTTATCGTCTTCTGAAATCTCCCTGATTCCACTTGAAGCAACAAAAAATTTTGGGTATTTTAGTGGGTATCGACACCAGCAAAGGCGGCAAAAAGGCGGAAAATCATAGGAGGTTTTTCATAACTATTTGATTTTAATTAAATAGTATCTTATGAAATTTCAGCCGAAAAAGCCCGCCCGTCTGCTTTGCGACGCGCCCGCCTGCTGCTGGTGTCCGATGGCCGGGGAAAGGCTGTAACCCTTCGATGCTCCGCCGCCGATGCAATGTGCCGTATATCAAGGCTTTTGCCTGTATTCGGGCGCATGGCGAAAGGGATACGCCGATTTAAAGCCGCCTGCTTCGACGCCTGTCGGCTGCTGCTGTTTCTTCTTTCAAGCCCTACGGAATAACGGCTTCCCAGCCTGACCGATAACCTGTTGCCCTACCGATACCCAAAAAACAGCCCCGCGCACGGCCTTGGCGGCGGATTTGCCCGCGTGTGGC
Organism: Neisseria sp. WLZKY-1; assembly: GCF_046546535.1. NCBI lineage: Bacteria > Pseudomonadati > Pseudomonadota > Betaproteobacteria > Neisseriales > Neisseriaceae > Neisseria > Neisseria sp. WLZKY-1. The sequence goes on along the minus strand of NZ_JBKGTW010000040.1, from coordinate 9,686 downwards.
GGACGCGATACCCAAAATCCGCCCGCAAGCCTTGCCGGTTGGGGATTTCGGGCTTTTTTCTGTTACCCAAAAACGAGTTTCTCCCATGAAGTTGACGGATATGCGCGTAAGAAATGCCAAGCCGCAGGACAAGCCTTACAAACTTTCAGACGGCGGCGGCCTGTATCTGCTGGTAAAGCCCAACGGGGCGCGGCTGTGGCATTTCAGGTATCGGGTGGACGAAGCGGGGCGGAAGAAAGAACAGATTGAGAGCATAGGCCGCTATCCCGAAATCTCGCTGACCGAGGCGCGGGCGGCAGGGCAGCGTTACAGGGATATGCTGCGGGAGGGCGTCAGCCCCGCCGCCGAACGCAAAGCCAAGCGCCGCGCTACGGGAACGGACAGCCGCTTGTTCCGTGCCGTGGCGGAAGCATGGTTTGCCGTTTACGCGCCCAAACTGGCAGCCAAGACGGCGGCTAACATCAGGGGACGGCTGGACAGGCATATTTATCCCCTGATAGGGGACAGGGACATTACCGCCCTGACGCGCCCCGATATGGCGGCTTTTGTGGAGCATCTGAACGGCAAGGGCATCCCTGCGGAAGCGGGTAAGGTGTTGCAAACGGCCAGTCAAGTGTTCGATTACGCGGCCACGGCGGGGCTGATTGAGTTCAATCCCACTGCCAAACTAAGCCGCAACCTGACGCAATACAGGGAAGAACACCAGCCCGCCTTGCCGCAAAACGAGGTTAAAGAGTTTTTTAAAAGTTATCTGCAAACGGGCGGCAGCCCCGTTGTCCGCCTCGCCCTGCTGCTTTCCATGCTGACGGCCACGCGCAGCAAATCGTTCAGGCTGGGCAGGTGGGAAGACATCGACTGGGAGCGCAAAACGTGGTTTATGCCGCAGGAAAACATGAAGCAGGGCAATGATTTCCTGATTCCGCTGTCTGACTGGACTATCGAGCTGCTGAAAGAGCTGCACGCCCTCACGGGCGGGCAAAAGTATCTGTTTCCCAGCGGCAGGAAAGGCGGCGGGGGCAATCCGACCATCTCGGAAAACGCCATAAACCAGCGCATCAAGCTGATGGGCTACGACGGCACGCACGCGGGAAAAAGCAAGGTGGTACAACACGGTTTCAGGTCTTTGTTTGCCGACGTCATGACGGAAAACAGGCGCGGCGTGGAGGTTATCCGCAAGGCATTGGGGCATACCGTGAAAGACAAGACCGTCAGGGCGTATTTCCGCGCCGATATGCTGCAAGAGCGGCGGGAAATCGCCTGTTTTTATTCCGACTGGCTGCAAGAGCGGTATAGGGAAGCAGAAAAGGAACTGGCGGTGGAAGCCTTAAAGGCGGCGCGTGCGGTGTTGCGGGATTGAGAAAGGCGGGGCAGACGGATGAAAGGCTTGTTTGAATACGCTGCGGCACTGGCAGACTGGGACACAGACGGGCGCGTGCGGGCGGTGTATGCGGCCAATATCGAGGCTTTGCGCGTGCTGTTGCCCGATACGGCGGCGATGGAGCGCGAAGTTATGGCCGCCCGTGCCGCCGCCCTGTCCGACGGCATGCCCCGCCCCGATATGTCGGATTACCGCTGTCTGCTGCAATGCAACTGGCAAGTCATCCTGTTCCTGCGCCGCTGCGGCTTGACGTTTGACACACAGGCACGGGAGCGCGAAGCCCTGTTTTCCCGTGTTGCCTGCTGTATGCTGATTGCGGGCTACACAGACAGCATCAGGGAGGGGGAAACAGACAGGGAAGACAAAGCCGCATATGCCGCCCTAGCGGCGGATATGGCCTATCTGATGGCCGATTGCGCTTTTTGGGGGAGCAGCGTGTTAAGCAACCGGCAGCACAAACAGTCCAAACAGGCCGCCGCCGCCCGTGCCGCAGGCGTTGCCAAATCGTTCAAAACGGATTTTAAAAACAGGGTGGCCTACCCGAGATGGAAAGCCTGCGCAGACAAGGGGTTTGAACGGGGCGGCAAGGCAGAATTAATCAGGCAACTGCTGAAAAGCTATGAAAACGCCGTTATTGCCGCCATGAGGCAGCGAACCGTATTGCATGAGAGCGAACAGCTGTTGAGTGAGAAGACTGTGAGGGAATGGATTAAAGAATTTGAAATAAAAGGGAAAAAATGATGAAAGGCCGTCTGAATTCAGACGGCCTTTTGATTACCCGAAGGCGGAAGCAACGGCGTTACTTCCGTAACTGACGCCGTTAGCGGGTATCGCCACCGTCCCCCCGCTCCTACCATGCGCCGCATCCCGCCGCAAACACCAGCGGAACGGGGAATACATCTGCAACCATGTAGGAGTGAACACTATGGAAAAAAACGGTTTCCGCTTAATGCGCCTGAAAGAAGTCATGACGGTAACGGGACTTTCCCGCGCCGCCGTCTACGCCAAAGGCAACCCGAACGACCCCGCACGCTACGACGCGGATTTTCCGCCGCGCGTGCGCATTGCCGCCAACGCCGTAGGCTGGCCGTCCGACCGCCTGCAAGCATGGCTGGACAAACGCCTTGCCGCTGCGGGCTACACCAAAGGAGAAGCGGCATGAACACCCTCATCCCCGTTTTCTCCGCCCCCGCCCTTGACGGCGGCAATGCGGCGCGGCACAATCCGCCCGTTGCGTTCAATCGCGCAACAGGGTTTGACAGCCCTAAGACAACGTGGCAGACAAGCCGCCGTTATCCCATATCGGGCGGCATTTTTACGTCTGCATTCTTTCCCTTGTTGCACCTTTCACGGGGCGGCAGGGGCGGGAGGCCTTGCGCCTGCCGGGAACACGTTGCCCGGTCTGTCAACCCGCCTTTGTCCGCCCCGCCCTCACGTTTGACAGCGTGGGCGCGGGCATATCGACCCAACGTGAAAGGTAACAACATCATGCCCAAAATCCGCCGCGCATTCTCGCGCCCTTTAATCTCGCAAAAACTGCGCACCTTCCGCAACCTGCGCGAAGCCTGCCGCTACATCGACCGCCTGACGGTGTCCGACGCGTCCGCCTACCGTTTCAACATCGTGCAACAGGGCAGAACTTGGACGGTCTGCCGCGTTGTCGCAGGGGAGGCGTAATCATGAACAGCAATGACAAACTGATGAAAGATTTCATCATTTTCATGATGTCGGAGATATTCCCCAGCGTCCAAAGCAAGGGCGTGTCCAATCCCGCCGAATTCAGCCGTGCGGTTTTTCAGGAAGCCGCGAACAGTCCGAAAGTGGAGTTTGTGGTATCGCGCCCGGTCAGCGATTTCATGCGCCACATGACCGTCCTTTACGATTCCAAAAATGAAGCCGAAGCCCGCGCCATGGCCGACAAGCTGGCACAAAACCCCGATAACGGAACTGTCATGCTTTACCGCCTGTCAAGCGGCATTTGGGCGGTTTTCGGCTTCGGCAGCAATCAGGCCAAAGGAGGGGCATAGCATGGACGCAAGGCTGAACCTGAACGATTGGGGCGGCCTGCCCGCCCTGCTGGCAAACTGCGGCCGCATCGACGAAGACGGCGTTGTCGGCCTGACATCCGCAGAGGCCGACAGCCTGCGCGAACGCGCCGACTGCGCCGCCCGCTCCCTTGCCTTTGTGCTGGAAACCGTCGGCAGACTGATGGAGGCCAACGAAACCGCCGACAAGGTTTACCGCGTGGAAGCCCCCGCCGTTACCCGCCTGTGCGCCGTCATGGCGCGGGAGTTCGGCGGCACGCTGCGCGAACTGGGCGAAATCAACGCGCGGCTGGTGTTTCAGACGGCCTACCGCGCAGGCTTCGACGACTGCGCCCGAAACGCCGCCGCAGAGGCCGCAGAAGCGCAGAAAGGAGGCGGACATGGCTAAACCCCGCAAACTGCCGCCCGCCGCATTCTGCGAGCCGAAAACCGCCGCGCCGCTACACATCGTGCCGCATACCGGACAGGGCAGCGCACAAGCCGCGCTGGAATACCTGCGCCGCCTGCGTGCCGCCTATCCGTCCGTGCGCTTCGGCATGGTGTACACGGGCAAAGGCACGGATTGGCTGGTGTTCCGTGTAGACGAACAACACCAGCGCGGCGGCCTGCCCTCCTGCGGGGTTTCAGACGGCCTCGAAGCCGCGCAGACACAGGAGGCAGCCGCATGAACAGCCCGCGCATCCTTCCGATACTACACGCCGACACCCTGCGCCAAGCCGCCGAACAGGCGCACAAGCTGCGCAACCGCCCCGACTGCGCCCGCCTCGCCCTGATTCAGACGGCACGCGGCTGGACGGTGTGCCTGCTGTGCGGCAGTGCCGACCGCGCGTAACGGCGTAAAACCGCGTTTTCCGCGCATTTCTCCACACAGGCAGGGCTACCCCCCCTTCCCCTATCTCCAAACCCCTTTAAAACGCCGAAATAAAGCCGTTAACGGGCATTTGCCCGTTAGCGCGGGCGTTTGCCGCCTGACGAAAGGCAAAACCATGACAAAAACCGCACAAAATCCCGCCCGTACACGGGCAAGCCTCGCCGACATCAAAGCCGCCGCGCACGGGCGTTGGCCTGACATCCTGCAAGCATTGGGCGTTCCCCGCGCCCTGCTGGACACCCGCAAGCATCAGCCCTGTCCTGCCTGCGGCGGCAAAGACCGCTTCCGCTTTACCGACCATCAGGGCGGCGGCGGCTTCATCTGCAACCAATGCACGCCCGAAGGCGGCAGCGGCTTTGATTTGCTGATGCTGGTGTTCGGATACCCCTTTGCCGAATCCGTGGCATCCGTGGCCGCCCTGCTGGGCATGGGAGGCCGTCTGAAAGAGCCGCCCCGCCCTCTGCCGCCGCGCCGCGAAACTCCGCCCGATACCGACGCGGAGCGGGCGCAGAAGCTACGCCGCGTGCTGGACGTGTGGCAGGCGGGGATTCCCTTTGCCCGCGCCCCCGATTTGGCCGACTACTTTTTCAACCGGGGCATTCCCGCCCCCGAATATCTGCCCGTGTCCGACGATTTGCGCTGGCTGGAAAAAACGGCCTACCGGCACGACGGGCAGACGCTGGGACACTTCCCCGCCATGTGCGCCCTGTTCCGAAACGCGGCGGGCGAACCCTGCGGCCTGCACCTGACCTATCTGCAATGGGGCTGGAACGACATGCCCTTCAAAGCCCGCATCTTCGACCCGAAAACCCGTCAAGCCCTGCCCGTCAAGAAAATGCGCAACGTCGGCGCGGGTAGCCTCAAAGGCGCGGCCATCCGCCTGTTCGAGCCTGAAAACGGCGTTTTGGCCGTGTGCGAAGGCATAGAAACCGCCCTTGCCGCCCGCTACGTTTCGGGCGTGGCCGTGTGGGCGTGCGGCAGTACCCACGGCATCGCCTCGCTGGTATTGCCCGACAACATCCGCGAAGTGGCCGTTATCGCCGACAACGACGCGGCGGGAACGGGCATCAAAGCCACCTACGCCCTGCAACGGCGCTATCACGGCAAATTGGACGCTTTCAGAATCTGGCGGCCTGACGGCACGGGCGCGGACGCGCTGGACGTGCTGACGGCCAACGTAGCGAAAGGAGCAGCGGCATGAGCGATTACGAAAACAGTAAAAATGGCCTTTCAGACGGCCTCGACGGCGGCGCGGATACAGGCGCGGACGCAAAATCCCTTTCAGACGGCCAAAACGCCGCGCAGGAAGGCGCGGAAGCCCCTGCGCAGGGAAAGGCCGCCGACAGCGCAAAAACGCCCCGAAAAGCGATTTTGAGGCCTTACAGGGCATAGGCAGTGCCGACAGCGAGCCGCTGAAAGCCTATTTTGAAAACATCCGCACCGGCACGCGGGCGGGCGTTTGGTTTTACGACGTGGGAACAACCAAAGACGGCACGGAATACTACAAGCCGCCCGTCAGGCTGTGCGACCCGCTGGAAATCGTCGGACGCGGTCAGGGCGCGGATGAGGGCGAATACCGCGTTATCGAGTATCTGCGCCACGGCATCAGCGGCAGAGCCGAAACCAAACAGGCCGCCTTTCCGCTGGAAATTGTCGGCACGCGTGAGGGCTGGGCACTTTTGCGCGGCTTCGGTATCGGCGTCAACCAAAACGGCGCAACCATGGCCGCCCTTGCCAACTATCTGCAATGGGAAGGCAGCGCAGAACAGTGGCAGATTACCGAACGCGGCGGCTGGACGGACGACAGCTTTACCGCCTACGTGTTGCCCGGCGGCGAAATCATCGGCAAAACCGCCTGCAAAACGATTTACATCGGCGACACCAGCAAAAAAGAAGCCTATGCCGTGGCGGGAGACTTGGCGCAGTGGAAGGAGCAGATAGGCCGCTATATCGGGGGCAACAGCCGCCCCAGCCTCGCCCTGGGCGCGGTGTTCGCCGCCCCGCTGCTGCGCATCCTGCGGCTGGAAAACGGCGGTTTCCACATCTACGGCGCATCGGGCAGCGGCAAAACCCTGTCCGGCCTGCTGGCATTCTCCGCCATCGGCAACCCCGACGGCCTGAAAGTCCAATGGAAAGGGACTAGCCTCGGTTTCGACAACGAAGCCGCCGCCAACAATGACGGTCTGATATTCCTCGACGAAATCGGAGAGGGAGACCCCAAAACCGTGAAAGACGTCGGTTATTCCGTTTTCAACGGCACATCCAAGCTGCAAGGCAAGGCCGCAGGCGGCAACCGCACCCGCCGCACGTGGCGCGTGCTGGCGGTATCGACGGGCGAATTTGACGCCGAACACTACCTGAAAGCCGCAGGCTACGAATGGAACGCGGGACAGGCCGTGCGCCTGCCTGCCGTCCCCGCCGACGCGGGCAAAGGTTTCAAAGCCTTTGACACCCTGCACGGCTTCGCCGACGGCGCGGCTTTGGTTGCCCATCTCGAAGAAGCCGCGCGAAGCTGCTACGGCGCACCGTTCCGCGCCTACCTGCAACGGCTGGCCGACAGCATGGCCGACAACCCCGAAGCCCTCAGAGGCCGTCTGAAAGCCCTGCAAAGCGAGTTTTGCGCCCGTCTGCCCGCGCACATGGATTCCCAGCCCGCCCGCGTGTCCAAACGCTTCACTATGGCCGCCGTCGGCCTCGCCCTTGCCTGCGAATGGGACATAACGGGCTTTGACAAGGAAACAGCCTTTGCGGGCGTGCTGGTGTGTTTCAACGCATGGCACGAACGGGAGGGCGCGGGCAACCGCGAAGAGCGGCAGATTATCGCCAACGCCCGCGATTTCCTGACGCGTGACGGCTACGGCGAACGCTTCGCCGACCTGCGCAATTTCGGAGAAGACGGCTACAAAACCGAACGCAACCATGCGGGCTTCAGAGTGGCGGGCAACCGGCACGCGGGCGAGCGGGACAACCCGCACGGATACAGCACCTTCTACATTACGGATGAAGCCTTTGAAGCCGAAATCTGCAAAGGCTTTGAACGGTCTTTCGTCTGCCGCGTGCTGGCAGAATGCGGATGGCTGCAAACCGAAAAAGCAGGCGGCGGCAAAACGCGCAATAAAAAACCGCTTCCCGCCGCCCTTGCCCGCCGCTTCAACATCCCCGGCCGCTTTTACGCCCTTGTCGGCGAAGTGCCGCCCGCAGAATGGGGCGAAGCGGGCGCGTAAAGGGGCGCAGCCCCGCCGCCGCCATATCGGGCAAGGACGCGCCGCATCCGCTTTTCCTCCGCCGCTTTTTCCCGCACGTACTGATATGTTTTGCCGATTTGGTGGGGTTGGTGGGGTCAGAATATAAATATGTAGTTTTAACTTATTATAATCATATATTTATAAGGTTTATGATAAATAAATCCGTTGGGGTTTTGGTGGGGATGGTGTGGGGTTGGCATGGGGTTGGAAAGCGCGGCCAGCCGCATCCCACCCTGACAGCCTTAACAAATCCTAACGTCCAACCCCACAAAAATAGGAGGCGGAGGGGTTGCCGGTGGGGCTGAAAAATCGGTTTAAGATATTGAATAAAAATCGTCTTAACATTTCATCCCCACCAATCCCACCATTTTTCGGATTTTTGAATGCATATAGGGGAGAAAAATACACGAAACAGAAAAATATCATTTAAAACATCGGAATAAGAGAAACAACAAAAACACGGGGCAAAAACACACGGCGCAAAGGCCGTCTGAACGCCCCGTTTTCTTTACAAAATATTAACAGAAAGGCCATACGCATGATAGACGGCATAATCAGCGGGAAACTGCTGCAAAAACCCAAAATGATGAAAACGCGGCGCGGCAGCACCTACGCCATCGCCAAGATGCTGGCAAGCGGCTACAAAATGGGCGGCTTCCCCGCCGCATCCCTGCCCGCCGACATCATCGCCTTTGACCGCGAAACCTGCCGCGCTCTGACTGCCTGCGAAGCGGGACAGCGGCTTTCACTCGTCGGCATCATCAAACCCGTTATCGAGACCGAACACGGCGAACCCCTGATAGTGTTGAAAATGGAAGCTCGGCGGCTGGCCGACGGCTACGCCTACGGACAGGCACAGGGCAAAGGCCGCCTGTTCAGGCTGGACGTCTGACGCCGCAAGCCCCGCCCTGCCGCCCGCGCAGAGACAACGGCAGGGGCAGGGGGCGCAAAAAGTTCAGACGCACCCGCTTTCTAGACCCCCCTGCCTCCCACGCGCATTTTTTGCCTTTTTTTGCTGTTTTTGTTAATCGTGTTTAAGGAAATGTTTAAGCAAAAACAGCATATTATTGCGCAATAAAATAGCGCGGACGGCAAAGGCGGAAAATGCCGCCGAACTTGCCCCGCCGCCTGACGGCACACCCCGCAGCCTTGCCCGCCCCGTTGCCCTTGCTGTATCATGGTACTAAATTACAGTGTTACCCATTATGAAGAAAAAACACCAGCGCACCTTATCCCTGATATTTGCCCGCCCGATACCCGGCGGCATCAAATGGGCGGACATCGAAGCCCTGTTTGTCGATTTGGGCGGCGAAATAGAAGAGCGGGCAGGCAGCCGCGTGGCCGTGATTCTGTTCGGACAAGTACAGGTCTTCCACAGACCGCATCCCGGCCCCGACACGGACAAAGGCGCAGTTGCAAGCGTGCGCAAATGGCTGGAAGCAAACGGAGTGAAACCATGAACAACCTGATGACAATAAACGGGCATAAAGCCCTAATCCAATACGACCCCGAAACCGAATTGCTGCGGGGCGAATTTTTGGGACTGAACGGCGGCGCGGACTTCTACGCCGACAACGTGGCAGACCTGCAAAAAGAGGGCGCGGCCAGCCTGCGGGAATTTTTGGCCGTCTGCGAAGAACGCGGCATAGAACCCTACAAACACTATTCAGGCCGCTTCAACGTGCGAGTCAGCCCGCAAATCCACGCGGCGGCGGCAGCGGCGGCGGCGGCGGACAATATCAGCCTGAACGAATGGATAGCCCGCACCCTGAATCAGGCTGTTCATGCCTGAACGCCCATGCCGAAAACCTATGCCGAATGCCTAAAAACGCCAAAGCGAAAAAAATTTGGGGCTGTCCTAGATAACTAGGATAAATTATCTATTACCAATTGTTTCAAAATGGAAATTTGAACTTTTATTTCACTATTGTTAAAACGCCATTTGCACTCCTTCAAATACAGCTCAAAATGCTCTTTCGGGATGCCGTTAAATTTACGCAAATGCCGTTTTGCCTGACTCCAAAAGTTCTCGATTCCGTTGATATGGTTTTGTTTTTCAGCAAAATGTGTGCGGTGGTTGATACGGAAATGGTTAAATTCGCTCACATCCAATACGTCATAACCCTTGTGGTAATCCGTATAAACAA
>NZ_JBKGTW010000039.1:0-21191 GCF_046546535.1 Neisseria sp. WLZKY-1 | reverse complement strand
CCAAAATGGTGGTCAGTGCGGCGGTCAGGGTGGTTTTACCGTGGTCGACGTGACCGATGGTGCCAACGTTTACGTGCGGTTTGCTGCGTTCGAATTTTTCCTTTGCCATAGCAAATTTCCTATCTAAAGCTTACAAATTAAAGAAGTAAATTTTAAGGGTAGTTATTTGGTGCCCATGGGCAGATTTGAACTGCCGGCCTCTCCCTTACCAAGGGAGTGCTCTACCCCTGAGCTACATGGGCCAATAGATATTGGAGCGGGTGAAGGGAATCGAACCCTCACCGTAAGCTTGGAAGGCTTCTGCTCTACCATTGAGCTACACCCGCAGACTTACTGCCTGTAATCCAGCCCCAACAAATTGGAATTTGGTGGTGGGAGAAGGATTCGAACCTTCGAAGCTCTCGCAACAGATTTACAGTCTGCCCCCTTTGACCGCTCGGGAATCCCACCAAAGAGAAGCGGAATGTTACTTACACCACCCTTCTCCGTCAAGCGAAATATTTAAAAATTCCTACCAACCTGAATTAAGTATATATTTATACTTGTTTTAATTATTTTCCCGATTATTTCTCTTCAATGATGCGGATATACTTGGCATAGAGTTCTTCGTGCGTTTCGGGATGCTCTTCATCTATCAGAATACAGTCGACAGGGCAGACCTGCTGGCATTGCGGTTCGTCGTAGTGGCCGACGCACTGGGTGCAGAGATTCGGATCGATTTCATAAATTTCCTCGCCCTGCGAGATAGCGTCGTTGGGGCACTCGGGCTCGCAAACGTCGCAGTTGATGCACTCGTCTGTAATAAAGAGTGACATATCGGAATCCTTCTGAAATGTGTGTGTCTGAAATTTAGCGGGCGCGGATTATAGCACGCTTTCCGCTAGATGATTGTTTTTTATATATTTATAAATAATTATCATTAAATCGGAGACCGTCTTTGATACCCGGCCAGCAGGTATTTGCTCTGCCCTGCCCGACCCTCGCGTCGGACATCGAGCCATGGCGGCAGATCGGGTATTTTTCCCGCCTCGATATAGACTTCGGCACCGGGTTTCAGACGGCCTGACAGCAATCCGAACAAATCGTCCCAGCCCTGCCAGGCAAACGGCGGATCGAGAAACACAACATCAAATTGCGGCGCCGCGGTTTGCAGGTACGCGGCGGCATTTTGGCAGACGACGGATACGGCGGCATCCCAGCCGAAAATTTCTGTCTGACGCATGAGGTTCTGCGCGACCCGTCGCTCAAATTCGACCATCACCACTTTTGCCGCACCGCGCGAGGCAGCTTCAAAACCGAGCGCGCCGCTGCCTGTAAACAAATCCAGCACGGTTTTGCCCGTCAGATCTTGACCCAGCCAGTTGAACAGGCGTTCGCGCACGCTGTCGGGCGTGGGGCGCAGGCCGTCCGAATCGGCGAAGGTGATTTTCCGTCCCCTGTGTGTACCGCCGATGATACGGACTTGGTTGCTGTGTTTGGCATTTTTCATTTTGTTTTCTTTTTCATCCGTTTGATTTTGCGCCAGGAAAACAGCGATATAACGGCAAGAAGGGCAAGCGGCCATAAAGCGAACAGGAACAGAATACCGCGTAAAAAGCCCACCCAGCCCTGTTTCAACATCACGCCGACCGACTGCCAGAAGCCGGGTGCATACTGCCGCGCTTCGGCGTCGCTGTCGGGACGGGTGTAGCGGAACACCGCTTCGGGCTGTTCGAAACGCAGGCGCACGGTGGCGAAATCCACTTTGTCCTGCCAATACGCCCGCTGCAATTCGGCGTATTCCTGCTGCGCGCGGGCGTCGGACTGTCTGACCTGCACGTCGGATGTACCGCTTTTGTCACTTTTTTCCGACGAATCGGCGGTGTTCTGCAAACGTTCGGCCAACTCGCGCTGCCGTGCGGCTTCCAAAGCGGCGCGGCGCAAATCGAGAGCGACATCGGCCGCGCTGAAATTCTGTTCCTGCAAAAACACGATGTGTTTCTGCATATCGCGCAAAAAGTCCGCCGTTTTGTCTTTCGGCAGGCGCACGGTCATGTCGCCGGTTTGCCCGTAGCGGCGGATGACCAGCAGCACTCCGTCCTGCTGCGGATAGGTTTGTTCGTCGGACACCGAGGCAAAAATGCCGCTTTTTTCGATGAAACCGCCGTATTGCAGCGTGAGTTTTTCCACCTCCGCCACGGTCTGCCGCGTGTTTTCAGTTTTGAACGCGATATCGGCTTCCACAACGAGCTGCCGCCCTTCCGCTTTCTGCGCCAATACCATGCTGTCGGCGCGGACGGCCGTTTCCTGATTGGCCGCGGCTTCGCCGTATTCCGCCGCTGCGGCAGCCGGGGCATAGGCGGCGGGGGCGCTGTTTTCAGCGTTTTGGCCGCAGGCCGCCAGCAGGGCGAGTACGACGGGTAAAAGCAGGATGGGTTTGGTTGTACGCATGATTTTCTCCCTGTGGTGTTCAGACGGCCTCATTCTCTATAACCACAAGGCCGTCTGAAAATATGGCGCGAAACGGAAACCGTCTCCGTTTTTCAGGCTTTCAGACGGCCTCTGTCGTTTTGTCTGCAGCGCATTATAGCCAATCCTGCGGCAAAAGCAGGCTAGGCCGTCTGAAAACGACCGACGCTCTTTCAGACGGCCTTCCAATCGTGCCGCGCATTATAGCCAATCCGTGCTGCAGACGATAAAAGGCCGTCTGAAACCCGTTTTTCCGTTTTCAGACGGCCTTTTATTGATCAAACCAAATACCCTACTCTTTGGGCGCGGGCGGTTCGATTTGTTCTTTCCAGCCGCATTCTTTTTGCGGGCAGACTTTTTCCACGCCCCAGCGTTTGGTGGTTTTGACGGTCAATACCGGCCAATGGCAGTTGGGGCATTCTTCGGCAAGCGGCGGATTCCAGGTGGCGTAGTTGCAGTCGGGGTAGGTGCTGCAGCTGTAAAACAGTTTGCCGTAGCGGGATTTGCGCTCGACCAGGTGGCCTTTTTTACATTGCGGGCATTGGACGCCGGTGTCTTTGGGTTTTTCCAGCGGTTCGATGTGTTTGCACTTAGGGTAGTTGGCGCAGCCGATGAATTTACTGCCGGTGCGGCTGTATTTGTACACCAGCCGTCCGCCGCATTTGGGGCACTCGCGCCCGTCGAGTTCGGCCTGTTCGGCTTCGGCTTTGGCGATGCGCTCGGCGGCTTCCTCGGCGGTTTCGTTGACATTGCGGGTGTAGCTGCACTCGGGATAGCCGGCACAGGCGACGAAGCGTCCCATTTTGCCGAACTTGATTTGCAGCTTGTGTTCGCCGCATTTGGGGCAGGTTTCGTCCAGCTCTTCGGTGGTGAATTTGGCGCGTTCGATGCCTTCTTTTTCGGCCACTTGTTTGTGGAAGGGCTTCCAGAATTTGTCCATCACGGGCACCCACTCGCGTTTGCCGTTGGCGATTTCGTCGAGCTGGTCTTCGAGTTTGGCGGTGAAGTGGTAATCGACGTATTGGGCGAAGTGGTCGGTCAGGAATTTGTTGACGATGTCGCCGGTGTCGGTGGGCATGAAGCGTTTTTGTTCGAGGGTAACGTATTCGCGGTCTTTGAGCGTGGAAATAATGCTGGCGTAGGTCGAGGGGCGGCCGATGCCGTATTCTTCGAGGGCTTTGACCAGCGTGGCTTCGTTGTAGCGCGGCGGCGGGGTGGTGAAATGCTGTTCGCCGTAGAGTTTGTCAACCGGCAGCTTGTCGCCCTCGGCCATTTCGGGCAGTTTTTTGCCCTCTTCGTCTTCTTCTTCCTCGCTGCTTTCTTCATATACGCTCAAAAAGCCGGCAAAGGTCTGCACTTGGCCGGTTACGCGGAACACGCCTTCGCCCACGGCGATGTCAACCGTGGTTTGGTCGAATTTGGCGGGGGTCATCTGGCAGGCGACGGTACGCTGCCAAATCATTTGGTAGAGCTTGAACTGGTCGGCAGTCAGAAACGGCTTCACGCTTTCGGGTGTGCGGTAAACGGAGGTCGGGCGGATGGCTTCGTGGGCTTCCTGCGCGTTTTTCGATTTAGTTTTGTACTGCTTGGCCGCGCTTGGCAGGTATTCTTTGCCGATTTTGTTTTCGATGTAGTGGCGGATTTCGGTGAGCGCTTCGTCGGCCAGGTTCACGCTGTCGGTACGCATATAGGTAATCAGACCGATCGCGCCCTGCCCTACGTCAATGCCCTCGTAAAGCTGCTGGGCGGTGCGCATGGTGCGGTCGGTGGTCATGCCGAGTTTGCGTACGGCGTCCTGCTGCATGGTCGATGTAGTAAACGGCGCGGCTGGGTTGCGGCTGCGTTTTTTCTTTTCTACGGCGGAGACAACGGCTTCTTTGCCTGCGAGTGCGTTTAAGACGGCCTCTTGCGCTGTCTGGTTAGGCAGGGCGAACTGTTCGAGCTTGTCGCCTTTGTATTGCACCAGCTTGGCGGTGAATTTGCTGCGGCTTTTGTGGCTGTCGAGGTGTACCGTCCAATATTCCTGCGCTTCAAAGGCGCGGATTTCGTTTTCGCGCTCGCAAATCAGGCGCAGGGCGGGGCTTTGCACGCGGCCGGCGGAGAGGCCGCGGCGGATTTTTTTCCACAGCAGCGGCGAGAGGTTGAAGCCGACGAGATAGTCGAGCGCGCGGCGCGCCTGTTGCGCGTCAACCAGATTGATTTCCAGCTCGCGCGGATTGGCGATGGCTTCGAGTACGGCGTTTTTGGTGATTTCGTGAAACACCACGCGCTTGGGGTGGATGTTTTTCAGACCGCGTTTGGATTTGAGGATTTCCTGCAAGTGCCATGAAATCGCTTCGCCTTCCCTATCCGGGTCGGTGGCCAGATAGATGTTTTCGGCTTCTTTGGCTCCGGCCACGATGGCATCGACGTGTTTGGCGTTGCGGGCAACCAGCTGGTATTTCATGGCGAAACCGTTGTCGGGATCGACCGCGCCGTTTTTCGGCACGAGATCGCGCACATGGCCGTAGGAGGCCAGGATTTCAAAATCGCCGCCGAGGTATTTTTTTAGGGTTTTGGCTTTGGAGGGGGATTCGACGATTAAAAGGTTTTTTGCCATCGTTCTTCTCTGTGTCTGAATGGTTTTCGGGTGTTTCAGACGGCCTCATTAAGGGGGGATGAGGCCGTCTGAAAAGGTTTTCCTGCGTCTGCCGCCTGTTTTCAGACGGCCTTTGCTTTATCAATACAGCTTAGTGCATGATCGCTTTGCCGTGCAGGGCGGCCATCAGCTCGTCGCCGATGAGCACGGGCAGCTCGGCCTTCTGCGCCCACAACACCAAAAGGCACACGACTTTGGCTGTGTCTGCCGTCACTTCTTCCGTCGGCATGAACATCAGGGCGTTGACGACAAACTCGCGCTGGCCGGTAGTCAGCGCGCCCGCCTGTTCGAGCTGGTGCAGCAGGCCGCGCACTTCGGGCGGCAGGCGGTCGCATTCTTCCGGCCAGTAGACGCGCAGCGCGCCGCTGCCCTGCTCCGCCGCCTGCCATTGCGATTCTTCGTTCAACACGTCGATCAGCATCAGCGTTTTGTGGATGTCGTCTTCACCGAAACCCACTTCTTCCAGCAGGCTGCCCAAATCGCCGCCCGAGGGGCAGGCGTCGAAGTCTTGGAAATGTTCGATCAGAAAGGCGATGAGTTCCGCCATAGTGCTGTTTCCTCTTATTGTGATGCGGCCTCGCCGCGCCTGCGCTTTCTAGCGGATTCTCTGGTAGCGCCCGCCCGATGCCGCCGCCACGCGGCCTTCCAGTTCCATTTCCAGCAGCGCGGCGTAAATGTCGGCGGCGGGTAGGCCGAGCCGCTCGGCCAAAGTGTCGGGGTGTATGGGGTCGTAGCCCATTTTATCAAGCAGGCTGTCTGACGCGCCGCCGTCTGCCGTTTGCGCCTTTTCCTGTGTTTCAGACGGCCTCTGCCGCTTTGGGGCAGAGGCCGTCTGAACTGGGTGCGGCGCGCTCTGCCGCGTTTGTCTATTTATAGAATATGACGAAGCCGCGCCGTTTGGCAACAGTTGCGGGCATTCGCTCAGAATGTCTTCCAGCGATTCGGTGAGTTTCGCGCCCTCTTTAATCAGCCTGTGGCAGCCTTTGCTGTGCGGGTTATCGATCGAGCCGGGCACGGCCATCACTTCGCGTCCCATTTCCGCCGCCAGCCGCGCGGTGATGAGCGAGCCCGATTCCACAGCGGCTTCCACCACCAAAACGGCCTGCGCCAGCGCGGCGATGATGCGGTTGCGGCGCGGGAAGTTGCCCGCCAGCGGCCGCGTGCCCAGCGGGAACTCGCTGACAATCAGGCCGCGTTCGGCGATTTGGTAGGCAAGGTTTTTGTTGGACGGCGGATAGATGCGGTCTATGCCCGTGCCCCACACCGCCGCCGTGCCGCCCGCGCCTTCAAGTGCACCCAGATGGGCGGCGGTGTCGATGCCCGCCGCCATGCCGGAGACGACGGCGATGCCCTGCTGCGACAGGGCGCGGCCGAAGTCGCGGGCGATGCGCTCTGCCTGCGGCGTGGCGTGGCGGCTGCCGACCACGGCGACGGACGGGCGGTGCAGCAGCGCGGTGTCGCCGCGTGCAAACAGCAAAGGCGGTGGCGTCATGCCCTCGCCGAGCATGACGGGAAAATCACCGTCGCACAGCATCAGCAGGCGGCAGCCTTCGCCTTCTTCCCAACGCAGGGCGGCTTCGGCGGCGCGTTCGGCCTCGCCGCGCCGGTTTGCCCAAGCCTCCCGCGCCTGTTTGCGGGCAAGCAGCGGCCGCACGGCGTCCGAGGCGGCCTGCCACGCGGCGGCGGCGCTGCCGAAGTGGCCGACCAGCTGCAAAAAGGTTTCCGCGCCGATATGGGGCATCAGGGAGAGTTTCAGCCAGGCTTGGCGTTCGGCTGTTTGTTCCATATCCGTTTACTCCTTTGCTTGGTGTGGGAATCTGTTCAAAGGCCGTCTGAAAACCCGTTTTCGGTTTTTCAGACGGCCTCTGTGCCTGTTTACCCGTGCTGTTCGCTGTTGAGGAAACCGCCGCTCTGGCGCGACCAGAGTTTGGCATACAGCCCGTTTTGCGCCAGCAGCTCTTCGTGGCGGCCTTCTTCGACGATGCGGCCTTTGTCGAGCACGATGAGCCTGTCCATCGCGGCGATGGTGGAGAGGCGGTGGGCGATGGCGATCACGGTTTTGCCGTCCATCATTTTGTCGAGGCTCTCCTGAATCGCGGCTTCCACTTCCGAATCGAGCGCACTGGTGGCTTCATCCAAAAGCAGAATCGGCGCGTCTTTGAGCATGACGCGGGCGATGGCGATGCGCTGGCGCTGGCCGCCGGAGAGTTTCACACCCCGCTCGCCCACATGGGCATCGTAGCCGCGCCGCCCTTTCGCGTCGGAAAGGTTGGGGATAAAGCCGGCGGCTTCGGCCAGCTCGGCGGCGGCCACCATTTCTTCGTCGGTGGCATCGGGGCGGCCGTAAACGATGTTGTCGCGCACGGAGCGGTGCAAGAGGCTGGTGTCTTGCGTCACCAGGCCGATTTGGGCGCGCAGGCTTTCTTGGGTTACGTCGTTGACGTTTTGGCCGTCGATGGAAATCGTGCCGCTTTGCGGCTCGTAAAAACGCAAGAGCAGGTTTACAATCGTGGATTTGCCCGCGCCGCTGCGGCCGATAAGGCCGACTTTTTCGCCGGGTTTGATGGTGAGGTTGAAGCCGTTGAGCAGCGGTTTGCCCGCTTCGTAGGAGAAATCGACGTGGTCGAACTTGATTTCGCCCGCGCTCACTTTCAGCGGCAGCGCGGCCGGTTTGTCCAAAATCGTCTGCGGCTTGGAGAGCGTGGCCATGCCGTCTGAAACCGTGCCCATGTTTTCAAACAGGCGCGCCGATTCCCACATGATGTATTGCGACAGGCCGTTGACGCGCAAAGCCATGGCCGTGGCGGTAGCCACCGCGCCCGCGCCGACCTGCCCCTGGTGCCACAGCCAGATGCCCAGCGCGGTGGTGGAGAGTGTCAGCGAGGAATTGACGATAAAGCTGGACGTGTGCAGCAGCGTGGCCAAACGCATCTGCGCGTGCACCGTCACCATAAATTCTTCCATCGACTGCCTGGCATAAGCCGCCTCGCGCGCGCCGTGGGAGAACAGTTTTACCGTCGTGATGTTGGAATAGGCGTCGGTGATGCGGCCGGTCATCAGGCTGCGCGCATCGGCCTGCGCGGCGGCGGTTTTGCCCAACTTGGGAATCAGCAGCTTCATCACCAGCACAAAGCCGGCCAGCCAGCCGACAAAAGGCAGCAGCAGCCAGCCGTCGAGCGATACCAAAATGATGCCCGAAGTGATGAAATACACCAGCACATACACCACCATATCAGCCACGGTCATCACCACATCGCGCAGCGCCAGCGCGGTCTGCATGACTTTGGCCGACACGCGCCCGGCAAATTCGTCCTGGTAAAAACCGAGGCTCTGCCCCAGCATCAGGCGGTGGAAATTCCAGCGCAAACGCATGGGAAACACGCCCTGCAAGGTTTGCAGGCGCACGTTGGAGGTGAAAAACGTCCAAAACACGCCGAACACCATCATCGCCGCCATACCGAACAAAGCCCAGCCTTTTTCGGCAAACAGCGTTTCAGGCGTGTATCTGCCCAGCCAGTCGACCACTTTGCCCATAAACTGAAACAGCAAGGCTTCCATAATGCCGATGCCCGCCGTCATCAGCGCGAGTACGGCAATCCATTTACGTACGCCGTCGGTGGCCGACCAGATAAAGGGAAACAGCCCTTTTTTCGGCGTCATCGGCGCCACGTCGGGATAGGTTTCGATGCGGTTTTCAAACCAGGAAAAAATTTTTTTAATCATATTGTTGCTTGCTCTGCGTATTTCAGACGGCCTGCGCAACCGCAGGCCGTCTGAAAAATGGAAAGGCCGCATTCTACGGGAAAAGAGGCGGCGGCAAAAGCAGCGGAACGCGTGGCAAAAGGCCGTCTGAAAGCCCGAAAAAGGGTTTTCAGACGGCCTTTTGCCTGCGGTTTTACCGCTCCGCTTCCGGCTCGCGTATCGGCAGGTTCAGCAGCGCCGCCGCGCCCGCCAACGCCATATCGGCATACCACATCCAGCCGTAGTCGTTGAAGGCCGACACCACGCGCCCGCCCAGATACGAACCGAGAAAACCGCCGATTTGGTGGCTGAGCATGGTGAGGCCGAACAGCGTTGCCAGATAGCGCGTGCCGAACAGCTTGCCCGTCAGCGCAGCGGTGGGGGCGACGGTCGCCAGCCAGGTAAAGCCCAGCCCGGCGGCAAACAGGTAGAAATTCATGTCGGTGCGCGGCGCGGCGAGGTAGGCCGCCACCAGCAGCACGCGCGAGCCGTACAGGGCGGCGAGCACATATTTGGAGCGGAAGCGGCCGACGCACCAGCCGGAAAACAGGCAGCCGGCAATGTTCGCCAAACCGATCACCGCCAGCGAGGCCGAGGCCACCGACGGCGGCAGGCCGCACAGCGCGATTTCCGTCGGCAGGTGCGTCACCAAAAAAGCAATGTGAAAGCCGCAGGTGAAAAATCCCGCGTGCAAAAGCAGATAGCTGCGGTTGCGGAAAGCGGCGGCCACCGCGCCTTTGAGGCCGCCTGCTTCGTGCGCCTGCGCCGAGGCAGCTGAGGCCGTCTGAACGCCGCCGCGCGTCAGCCACCACGCCACGGGCACAATCAGCAGCGCGATGCCGCCCCACACATAAAACACGCCCTGCCAGCCCGCATAGGGCAGCACCAAAAGCCCCTGCACCAGCGGCGCAAACAGAAACTGCCCCGCCGAGCCGCCCGCGTTCACCGCGCCCGAAGCCAGCCCGCGCATCTGCGGCGGCAGCTTCGCCGCCACCTGCCCCATGATGATGGAAAAGCCGCCCGCGCCTGTACCGAAAGCCAGCAGCACGCCTACCGTCAGCATCATGCCCCACAGCGTCGGCAGCTGAGGCACGAGAAAACAGGCCGCCGACAGCAGCAGCGCGCCGCCCGCCAGCACCCTGCGCGCGCCGAAACGGTCGGCCAGTGCGCCCGTCACCGGCTGCGCCACGCCCCACATCAGCTGGAACACGGCAATCACCAGGCTGAACTGTTCGATGCCCAGCGCCGTGGTGTTGACGACAGGTTGGACAAACAGCCCCAGCGACATCCTCATACCGATGGTAACCAAGAGGATAAAGGCCGCCGCCGAAATCACCGGCCACGGATTGACGTGTGTCTGATGCGTATCCATAAAATAATTTTAACGCTGTGCGGGTTTCAAGAGCGGCGGACTATAACAAACTTTGCCGCCGCCGCTAAATAACCGCTGCTTCTTTCGATATGTCGGACAAAGGCCGTCTGAAATGAAGTGCATGACCACCACCCCGTCGGCACAAAAAGGCCGTCTGAAAACCCCAAAGAGCTTTCAGACGGCCTTTTTACCGCGTATCGGGAATCAGGCGTTGCCCTGTTCCTGCTGCTGCTGATAGAGCGCCTCGAAGTTGATCGGGGCGAGCAGCACGGGCGGGAAGCCGGCGCGGGTGATGGCGGAAGACACGGCTTCGCGTGCGTAGGGGAACAGGATGTTCGGGCAGGCGATGGACAGCAGGGGCTGCATGTCTTCTTCGGGGATGTTTTCCAAACGGAAAATACCGTTTTGCGTCACTTCGTTGAGGAACATCACACGCTCGTCGCCAAGGCGGGCGGTGACGGTGACGGTGACGGACACGTCGTAGTAGTTGTCTTCCAGTTTTTCGCTGTTGGTGGCAATGCGCATTTCGACGTTGGGTTCGCTCTGTTCGAGGAAAATCTGCGGCGCGTGCGGCACTTCCAAAGACAGGTCTTTGACGTAGATTTTTTCAATGTTGAAAACAGGTTGTGCCTGCTGGTTTTCTTGTTCGCTCATGTTTGCTCTCGCTTTTGGGTTAGGCCGTCTGAAAACGGCGGGGGTTGGAAAATCTATTGCTCCGACAGCATTTCGGCCAGGCGGCCGGCGTTGTGCAGGGCACGCAGTTCGCTGAAACCGCCGACGTGTTTTTCGCCGATGAAAATCTGCGGCACGGTGCGCGTGCCTGTGCTTTGGCGCATGGTTTCAAAGGCTTCGGGGTCGGTGTGCGCGCCGATTTCGACGATGTTTTCGACACCGAGCTGTTTGAGCAGGGCTTTGGCCATATTGCAGTAGGGGCAGTGCGGGCCGGAGTAGAGGGTAACGGTGGGCATGGCGTTCTCCTTGCAAAGGCCGCCATTATGGCGGCTGCGGGCGGATTTGCAAGTGTGAGGCCGTCTGAAAACCCGTTTTCGGTTTTCAGACGGCCTTCTGCCTATCGCTATCGGGTTTTGCCGACAAACAGGGGCAGCGTCCATGCGCCGCCCAAAAAGCCTTTGCACTGGCCGGTGGTGTCTTCGCTGCTGCGCACGAACGTGTGGCCGTTCCACACCGCGCTTTGCCCGCTCCAACAGTCGCCCAAGCCACGTCCTTTGAAACTGCCCGACAGCGTGGCGGTTTTCGGGTCGAAGCCGCCGAAGCCGCCGTATTGGCGCGGCAGAACCTGTTCGACGCGGGTCAGTTTTTTGTCCATCACGGCGTTAAAACTCGTGCCCTGATACGCGCCCGATATGCACGAGGTGTCAACCAGCACCTGTTTGGCGTTCAGCGGGTAAACCGTAATGTCGCCCTGCCATTCGGCTTCGTGCAGGCCGGGGCAGCGGTCGAACGGGTCGCCGTCTTCCCTGCCGTTATTGCTCTTTTGCAGCAAGGCCATTACCGCTTTGTGTTTGGCCGTGCCTTTTTTCAGCGTGTATTCGCCTTTTTGCGGCACGGCTGTTGCGCGGATTTTCGGCGCAGCTTGTGGCGGCAACACGGCGCGGTTGCTCTGCCCTTTGCCTATCAGCGCGGAAGGCGTGTTCAGACGGCCTTGGAACTCGTCAACCTTCAACATCGCCGCCGCACCTTTGTCCGACAGCATCCATTTTTGTGCGCCCGACACGACTTCGATTTTCGCGTCGCGTCGCAGGGCAGCAAGCAGGGCTTGGGTTTGCGCGCTGCTGAGTTTGCCGTAGCCGTCTTGGTTAAAGCGCAGCGTGCCGAGCGTTTTGCCGTTGAGCCGCAATTCGCTTTTGTCTGCCAGCTTCAAATCGGAGGCGTTGTCGGTGAAATCGGGGGCGACGGCGATTTGCCCGACCACAGGCGCATTGCTGCCCGCTTGGCGCGTGAACAATACGGATACGGGATGTTCGATCTCCCCGTCGCCCTGATAACCGGCGATGCGGCAGGTGCCGGTGTTGTCGCAGGCGGCATCCCAGTCTTGGTAGCTTTCATAAAAGCCCTGCGAAGCGGCGGGCGGGGCGACGCGGTAGTCGGGACCAGGATGATAACCCAGCGCGAAGGCGGCGGCAGGAAGGAGGGAGAGTACGGGGATAAGGACGGGGGATTTCATGGATTTTCCTTTTGAAACAATCTGAAAAGGCCGTCTGAAAACGCAAAAAATGCTTTTCAGACGGCCTTTGTTACGCTTTACAGCCCTGCGGCCGCTTTGAGCGCGGCGGCTTTGTCGGTGCGCTCCCAGGTAAATTCCGGCTCTTCGCGGCCGAAGTGGCCGTAGGCGGCGGTTTTGCTGTAAATCGGGCGCAGGAGGTCGAGCATTTTGACGATGCCTTTGGGGCGCAGGTCGAAATGTTCGCGCACCAGCGCAATCAGTTTGTCTTCGCTGATTTTGCCTGTGCCGAAGGTATCGATGGCTATCGAAGTCGGCTCGGCGATGCCGATGGCGTAGGAGATTTGGATTTGACACTGGGTGGCGAGGCCGGCGGCGACGATGTTTTTGGCAACGTAGCGGCAGGCGTAGGCGGCGGAGCGGTCGACTTTGCTCGGGTCTTTGCCGGAGAATGCGCCGCCGCCGTGCGGAGCTGCGCCGCCGTAGGTATCGACGATGATTTTGCGTCCGGTTAAGCCGCAGTCGCCGTGCGGGCCGCCGATAACGAATTTGCCGGTGGGGTTGATCAGGTATTTGGTTTCCGCCGTGAGCATTTCAGACGGCAATACGGGCTTGATAATCTGCTCGATAACCTGTTTTTCCAGCTCTTCGTGGCTGATTTCGGGGTCGTGCTGGGTGGAGAGGACGACGGTGTCGATGCGTTTGACCTTACCGGTTTCGCTGTCGTACACGGCGGTAATCTGCGCTTTGGCATCGGGGCGCAGCCACGGCAGGCGGCCGTCGCGGCGCAATTCGCTCTGGCGCTGCATCAGGCGGTGGCTGTAATAAATGGCAAAGGGCATCAGCGTGGGCGTTTCGTCGCAGGCGTAGCCGAACATCAAGCCTTGGTCGCCCGCGCCCTGTGCCAAATCCAAGCCTTCGCCTTCGTTCACGCCTTGGGCGATGTCGGGCGATTGTTGGTCGTAATAGACGCCGACGGCGCAACCTTTGCTGTCAAAACACAGCGCGGGGTCGTTGTAGCCGATGCGGGCAATGGTGTCGCGGGCGACTTTGATGTAATCGACGTGGGCATGGGTGGTGATTTCGCCGGCGAGTACGCACAGGCCGGTGTTGACTAAGGTTTCGGCGGCCACGCGGGCGGCGGGGTCTTGCGCCAATACGGCATCGAGAATGGCATCGGAGATTTGGTCGGCCACTTTGTCGGGATGGCCTTCGGACACGGATTCGGAGGTGAAGAGGTATTCGCTCATGGTGTTTCTTTCTGGTTCGGCAGGCGTTCAGACGGCCTGCGGGGTTCTGTAAGGCCGTCTGAAAAACAGACAGCGGGCAAACAGCATTTCAGCGGGGCAAAAAAATACCCGCATTCAAGCGGGATTTCGATTGCCTGCCGCCGCAACGGCGCAAGCCACATCGGTTTTTGAAAAACCGTCCACCTTACTCTTACCTGTCAAAACCGTAAAAAAGCAGGTTGGCATGGAAGTCCCAACTCTTAATGCGCCGCGGATGGTAGCAAATCCGAGGCGGCGCGGCAAGGAGGCGGCCGCGTCAGCCGAAGCCGAAGAAGGACATGACGCCGCTGCCCGCCCGCCAGGTATAGTAGCCCGCCAGCAGGACGGTTTCGCGCAACCAGAAGCGGAATTGGCTTTCGCGGTCGGTGTAGCGCGTGGTGGGCGTGGGCGACACTTCGGCCTCCAAACCCAAATCACGGGCGACGGCGGCGGTGCGCGCCAGATGCAGCGGGTCGCTGACGATCACGATTTTGTGCAGCCCTTCTTCGTGCAGCAGCGGGCGGATGTTGGCGAGGTTTTCGTAGGTGGTGCGCGACTTGGTTTCCATGATGATGTCGCGCGCGGGTACGCCCTGTTTGACGGCATAACGCCGCCCGACGGCAGCCTCGCTCATAAAGCCTTTTTTCACCGCGCCGCCGGTAAAGGCGATTTTGCGCACGCGGCCGCTCTGGTAGAGCACGATGGCGTGGTTGATGCGCTCGCGGAACACGGGCGAAGGACGCGAATCCCAAGCCGCCGCGCCCAGCACCACCGCCGCATCGCCGTGATAGCCCGGCGGCAGCGCGGCGCGGGCGGTGCGGTAAACCTGCACGCCGCAGAAAACCAGCACCAGCAGCACCGCCAGCACGCTGGCAATCATGCCGCGCCACAAATAACCCCACAAAATACGCGGCCGTCTGAAAAGCCGCCGGGCTTTGCCGTTCATCGCCACACCGTCCCGTTCCGTATCGTTCAGGCCGTCTGAAAGCGTACCGCCGTGTTTCAGACGGCCTCTTCCCGCACCAGATCGACAATATTCTCCAGCGGCCTGCCAATGGCGGCCTTGCCGCCGTACACGGCAATCGGCCGCTCCAACAGCGCCGGATGCGCGGCCATGGCGGCCAGCAGCGCCTCGTTGTCCGCCTTATCGAGGTTCAGCTCGCGGTACAAATCGTCTTTCACGCGCATCATGCCGCGCACGTCGGCAAGACCGAGCTTAGCGGCCAGATCGCGCAGTTCGCCGACCGACAGCGGCGTATCGAGATAGTGCACCGTGTCGGCGGCAAAGCCGTTTTCCGCCAGCCACTCGGCGGCGGCGCGGGATTTGGAACAGCGCGGATTGTGGTAGAGCGTAACGGATTTCATGCGGCCTCCTGTTGCCTGCGGATTTGGGTAATTTAGGTTAAGCATTGTAAACCCGCCCCGACGTTTGTGGCAAAGATTTGCCGCCGCGCAAAATCTGCCGCGCGGCAAAGGGGTTATAATCGCCGCCGTTTTCCCGTCCGCATCCGCGATATATATAGGAGTCAGTCATGAAACCGTCTTTTCTGTCCGCCGCCGTCCTCATCCTCGCCGCCCTGCCCGCCGCAGCCGCCGATCTGGCCGCCTTTCCCGACGGCAAAGCGCGCGATTTTGCCGATTTGAAAGCGCCCGTGCGCATCGTCAACTTCTGGGGCTCGTACTGCAAACCCTGCGTCAAAGAAATGCCCGAAATGTCGGCCTGGTTTAAAAAACAGAAAAAAGGCAGCGTCGATCTCGTCGGCATCGCCGTAGACCGCAAAGAAAACATCGCCGCCTTTTTGAAACAAACGCCCGTGTCCTACCCCGTGTGGCACTACACCGGCAACGACAGCCGCAGCTTTATGAAAGCGCACGGCAACACCGTCGGCGCCCTGCCCTTCACCACCGTCGAAGCCGTCAAATGCGGCAAACGCGAAGCCATCCTCGGCGGCATCGACAGCAAGAAACTCGACGAGGCGGTGAAAAAAGCCGCCGCAGCCTGCAAATAATCCGCCACGGCAAAAGGCCGTCTGAAACCTCTTTCAGACGGCCTCACGCACATCCGAGCACCACGAACGAACCCATCCGCAACCGCCAAGACTTCCCGATCTTCTTAGAAAAATCCGCCGCCGAATCGGCAGAGGGCGGCTTCGCCAACGCAAGCCTGCCCGAGGCCGTCTGAAACCGCCATGTCCGTTTATCTCAGCTACACCGACGAAATTCTCGAAACCCACGCCAATGCCGGTCTACTGCGCCGCGCGAAAAAAAGTGCCGATGCCGTCAGGCCGCTTGCCGACAGCCCGCCAAACGCGCAGGCGTTTGAGAGCGAAGGCTGTACCGTGGTCCTGCCCGATGCAGGCATTCAGGCGGCCACCTGCACCTGCCCCGCGCACGAGTGCTGCAAACATATTCTGAGCTGCGTTTTGTGGCTGCGCGAACACGGCGCGGCAGGCGGGATGCCGTCTGAAAAGCAGCCTGAAAACGACAAGGTCGCCGCGCCGGATGCTGATGCCAAGCAGCCTGAAAGGCCGTCTAAAAGCCTGTCGGAAAAAACGCCCGCCGATGCGCTCAACGACGCACTCGCACTCGATCCCGCCGCCATTCTGAAAGCCTGCGGCAAAGCAGGCAGGCGGCTGGCCTATGCCCTGTTTGACGAATGGCAGGCGCAGCCTGAAACCGTGCGTATCGAAGCGCAGCGCGGCAGCATCCTGTTTCACACCCCGCTGGCCGCCGCGCCGGTGGCCTATCTTGCCGGCGGCGGCTTCGGCGGCATGTTGTCCGACCTGCCCGCCAAGCAGCAAACCGCCTGCCACGCCACCTGTTTGGCGCTGCTGTTTGCCCGCCACCGCCCCGACGCGTGGACATGGCCGGATGACGCGCTACCCGCAGATACCGAAGGCAGCCTGAAAGCCTTGTCCGCCGACGAGATGCAGCTTGTCGCCGAGCTGCGGCACGATACGCAGGCCTTTATCCGGCGCGGTCTGGCGCACACCGCGCCCGAGCAGATTACCGCCCTGCATCTGTTCAACATGCAGGCGCGCGCACAAAACCTGCCGCGCCTGGCCGCCGCCGTGCGCCGCCTGCACGGCGTGTTGAAAAAACTGCACGACAACGACGTGCACACCGACAGCCGCGCCGCGCTGGCCGAGCTGGCGCAGTTTTACGGCTATCTGCACGCGCTGGAAAACAGCACGGGCAGCGAGCATGCCCGATTGCGCGGCCAGCGCCGCGACTACACCGCCGCCGAGCTGCCCGATCTCCTGCCGCTGGGTGCGCAATGGTGGCGGCAGCACGGCGGCGCACACGGGCTGACCGTCTGCTTTTGGGACAGCGTTTCAGGCTGCCTGCGCGAGAGCACCGCCGCCCGCGCCAACACGCTCGATGCCACCTTCAACCGCGACACCGCCGCACAAAACGGCATCTGGGGCAGCAGTCTCGACTTTCTCGGCAGCCACCGCCTGCGCCTGGAAAACGCCAAAACCGACGCCGACGGCCGCATCAGCCCCGCGCCCGACACCCGCCTGTTCGCCCTTGCGCCCGTGTCCGAAGTGCCGCTTGCCGACTATCTGGTCGCCGCCGTGCGCGACTGGCGCGAAATCGAAGCGCGTTTTCAGCCGCAATCGCTGCTGCACCACCGGCCGCCGCGCTACCTGTTTATCGCCCCTGCAAGCTGGCAGCCGCCCGAACTCAACGAGCTGGCGCAGCAGTTTGACATCCGCGTCTCCGATGCTGGCTGCCGCAGCCTGCTGCTCACCATCCCCGCCACCGACGCCTGCCGCCGCCACAGCGACTACACCGACTACTGGATACGCCAAAACGCCGTAAGCGCCGCGCTGGTACGCGCCGAAGACGACGGCAGCGGCCGCATCAGCCTGACCCCGTGCAGCCTGCTTATCGAACAGCACGCGCGCTTGGCCATCTTCCATCTCGATTACGACAGTCCGCCGCGCCCGCCAAAAAAAACGCTCGGCGAACTCGTCAAAGGCCGCATCGAAAAAATGCAGGCGCAAAAAGAAAGCGGCCGCCGACAACGCACCGCCGCTGAGCCGCTCGACACCCTGTTTGACCAACTGCACAACTTAATCGGCTTTTACGCCGACACCGGCCGCAGCCGCTTCGACGACACCGATATGGCACGCTGGCAGGAAATCCTGCACCGTCTCAATGCCTTTGGTCTCGACACCGCCGCGCAAACGCTCGCCGCCGCCCACACCGAATCTGCCCGCCCCGACCCCGACGCTTTCGCCGCCTTCCTGCTCAAAGCCCGCTGGATACTGCTGGCCGCCCAAGGGCTGCGGGTGCGGCTGCCGCTGGAAGAAGCCGCAGAATAAAAACATCAGGACACAAAAGGCCGTCTGAAAACCGGAAAACCGGGTTTCAGACGGCCTTTTGCTGCGTTTTCACCCCATCACTTCGCCAAACCAATCGGCCAGATGCTCGGGCGTCATGGCGCCGATTTCCATGCCGCGGTTTTGCAGCTCTTGCGCCATGTGCGTGTCGTAGCAGGGGTTGGCGGCGTGGTCGAGGGCGGCCAGGCCGAGGAGTCTGACGCCTTCTTCGTGCAGTTGCGACACGGTTTGCAGCAGTTCGCGCGTGCTGCCGCCTTCTTCAAAATCGCTGATGAGCACGAGGATGCTGCGGCGTTTGTTGTGCAGTTTGCCCGCGCAGTAGCGCAGGGCGGGGGCGATCAGGGTGCCGCCGCCCAGTTGCACGGTGAGCAGCACTTCCACGGGATCGTGCGCCATGTGGCTGAGGTCGGCGGTTTGGGTGTCGAACACCACCAGCGTGGTGCGCACGTTGGGCAAGGCGGCGAGGATGGAGGCGCAGACGGCGGCGTACATCACCGAGTCGCCCATCGACGCGCTTTGGTCGACGCACAGGGCGATTTCCCACGGCAGGTGCTGCTGCACGCGGGCGTTGAACAGCGGCTCGCGCAGCAGCAGGCGGCGGGTTTCGGGGTCGTAGTGTTTGAGATTGCGGGCGATGGTGCGCCGCCAGTCGAAGTTTTGCGCCTGTTTGACGGGTGAACGGGCAAAGCGATTGCGCCGCCCCTGCACGGCTTGGGTGAAGCGCGGGCGGATTTTTTGCAGCATGTCGGCAACCACTTGGCGGATCAGGGTTTTCACCGCGTCGCGCATTTCGGGGTTCAGACGGCCTTTGAGCGTGAGCAGGGCGCGGGCGGTGGCGGGGTTGGCTTCGAGTTGGCGGATGTGTTCGGGGGTTTTGAGCAGTTCTGTCAGGCCGTAGCGTTCGAGCGCCTGTTTCTGCATGCGCTCGAAGGTGGATTTGGGAAACAGTTTGCGGCTGCGGTCGAGCCAGTTGATGGCGGTGAGCTGCGACGGATCCAGGCCGCCGCCCGCGCCGTGGCGGTTTTTCTGCTGGCGGATGCCGCGCCGTTCGTACTCGTGGCGGTAGAGAAAATCCAGGCTTTGTTCCAGCCGCATTTCGTCGGCGGAAAAGGGGGCATCGGCAAGCGGGCTGTGGTCGGCGTAGCGCCCGAGCATCAGCCGCCAGCGGCGGGCTTGTTCGAGCTGTTCGGGAGTGGGAGTAGGCATAGCAAAATAGATAGAAATCAAAAATGGTTTAAATGATAATACAAACAGATGAATTTTAACTATTTTTCAGTTATATTGCGTTTTTTGTCAAATTTCGTTGCTTTTTGCGAGCACAAGGCAGCCTGAAACCCTAATCGTAAGGAGAACCTAATGAGCTTACTCGACAAACTCGTTTCATTTTTCAAAGAAGGCAGCAATGCCGCATCTACGTTGGACTATCTGCATCAAGCATTTGCGCCACTGGAAAAATTCGACTCAAACTATCCCGATCGCGCTGTTGAATATGTCATGAGTGGCAACGAAGCTACGCTGCTGATGGAGCTAAATGGCAAACCAGATGGTGAAGGATCATATCTGCTGGGCAGACCTGCCCGTTTTCTTAAATACTTCTATTACGACGACAATAAACAAGCCAGACAAGCACACATTGCCCGCTCCCATCTATATGCCGACCTGTTCGGGCGTTTGACCAACGAACAAATTGTCCGTTTTGGCAAATTGCTGCACGCTGCCACCAAAGGAGATGGTTTCATCCACACTGCGCCACTGGCTCCCGTGTGGTTTCTTTATTTGATGATTGATTGTTATGTTTTGCCCGAGCGAGGTGCTAATTTACCCGAAGACAAAAAACACCGCTGGACAGCAGATCAGCTGCTTGATTTGCTGCGCTCAGAAGGCGTGGAGCAGCCTGAAAAAGTGCTGATTCAAACCCTGTTTGAACGCGAAGGAGTAAGTAAGTACGACTGGGGCAATGGCAACGACTTGTTCCGCAAGCCGGAAGGCATTTTTGAATTTCTCCAAGCGCACCCCGTTGAACTTTATGAGATGGTTATCGCCATGAGTGAGGGCGGGCAATGGGTCTTTATCGAAAAATTTGGCAAAGACAACGCTGAAATTTTGAATAGCCAGCCCAAGCTGGTTGTTGCCCTGTGCGCCAGCGGCAGCAAGCAGGTGCGCAAAGCGGCCGAAGAAACCGCAGGCAGCCTGAAAGCCGAAGAAGCCCGCGAGCATCTGGCCGCCCTACTGGCAAACGGCACGCCCAAGCAGCGCAGCGTGGCGGCCGATTTGCTGGCGCGCGGCGGCGAAGGCAGCCGCAGCACGCTGGCCGCCGCTTTGGACACGGAAAAAAGCAAACCGGTGCGCGAGAGCATTCAGGCTGCCTTAAACCGTTTGGACAGCATGGCCGAAGCCGACGATACCGAATACGCGCCCTGGCCGTTCGAACCGCTGGTGCAGACCGACATCCCCGACAGCATCCTGCCCGTGCTGGAACAAAACGCCCGCGAGCTGACAGAGAAAAAACGCCAGGCCGCCGAGCGCGAAATTGAAGAAAACAAAACCGCCGATTACAAATCCTATTGGGCGCAGAACGAATATAGGCAATGGCGCAAGCACTACAACGATAAAGTGCCTGCCGAACTCTTGCGTTGGATAAACACCCATACCTACAACACCACCAAAGGCGGCGGCTACACTTTCCTGCGCGAAATCCTGACCTACAAAAAAACCGTGCAAAACCTGCCCGAATACGGCCTGCACCACGCCCTGCGTCTGGAAAGCAGCCGCGACCGCATCGATTTCAACGATCTGTTTTCAAACTGCCTGCAAGCACGTCATTTCGAGCATCTCGATTTGCGCCAGCTGGCGCAGGCGGCAGTCGATATCGGCGTAATTCGGGAAAAAGCCGAACGCGACATCGCCGAAGCCTATTTGGAAGATTTGTATTACGCCAATAGCCTGCCCGAATTCGTTTCCCGTCCCGAACTGGTCATTCCCTTCTTTATGGAACACAGCGACTTTATCGACGAAGCACTCGGCATGATTCCTTCGCGCAGCGAAAACGAATTGTGCAAACTGCAGGCGGACAAAGCCATCGCCCTGCTTGCCAAGTTTCCCGCCATCCCCAAAGCCTATATTCCCAAGCTGCTGGAAATCGCGCTGGGCAACGGCAAAACCGCACGCCAAGACGCGCAAAACCTGCTGCAGA
>NZ_JBKGTW010000038.1:0-22238 GCF_046546535.1 Neisseria sp. WLZKY-1 | reverse complement strand
TGGCCAGCCGCTCGTTTTTGCTACGATGCGGGTGTAATCCTAGGGTGCGTTCCGAGGCGACTGGCCTGTTTGGTTGCTATGGTACGCTGATTTGAACATACAAAGGGTGTGTGGCGTAGCCACGCACGCGGTTGGTTGGGTATGCGGGCTACGGCTTGCTAATCTACTTCAGCCTCAGTTAATTTTTTATAAAAGGTATATCCTCTATACCAATCCTTAGTATTTGAAAAATCGATATGTCGCAATAAATTAATTTCTTTTACAAAAGATTCTGTATCAGTAGAGTTATCTAGAATAAATAAAAGTTGTGGAATACTGAGACGATTAAAACTAAGAAATAACTCATTAAAATTAATTTGATGCTCATCTATTAAATATTTAACTTTAAAACGTATTTTATTCAGAATGTTATTCATTTCTTCATCAAATTTTGGGGCATTTCCAGTAAACTCAGCATTAATTATTGTTTTAAGAATATTTGATGAATACCGTTTGTTATGTAAGCTATCAAATTCAAATAAACTTAATGAAATTTTATCAATTTGTTTCAGAGAATTTGTATTATTTAATATACTGATACTATCTAGTTCATTTTTGATAAATGTATTTTTTCTTAAAATGCACTCATGATTTAATGCCTGATTCAATGCAAGTAAATAAGATTTTGCATAGTCAAGTATAATTTGTTGGCTTTTTCCTGATAATGAATCAATAGTTAATCTTTTAATTTTTAATTCAATAAATATAATATTGGTTTCCGTTTCTATTACAAAATCACACTCCCCCATCTTTGGTATATATTGAGTTTCTGTAAAAGGTGGAATATCACAATTATATGAAAATGAATTTTTAAAATTCATACCTTTTTCTTTTAGTTTTTTACTTAAAAACCTTTCAACTAAAATTCCTAAATGGGTATCTTTTAATCCACTTAATTCCCTGACTTTTTCATACCAACCAATATTTGTAAATGTTTCTATCTTTGAGTTTAATGTTATTAAATTAGATGATACAGAATGTTTTAGCAAAGGATTTTTGAGTAAATCTTTCTTGGGTATATCAAGTCTTGGATGAATATAATTTTTATTTATATCAGAAACTGAAATAGAAGTAAGATTTGTATGTTCTTCAGTTAGATAAAAATAATTAGGTTGATTGGCAATGATTTTTTCCCAAATAAAATCATAAATATGGTGTATTAGATCCAAGTTTGATATTCGAAATTTATCCTGACTGTAAATTATATCTGTATCCAAAAAAATGCCTTTTATTAGTGTATATAATGTATTTGTAGGTAATTGAGGGATTTTTACTACTTGGTCAAAATGAATATTTTTTAATAAGGAATCCCAAATAGATTTAATATCCATAAATTCATCTTCCCATCCGGTACCAGATGGAAAAAAATTAGTTAAATTAAAGTAGTTTCTTAAAATCAAAACAAGATTAGTAAATCTATCATGGCGCTTTTTAATAAATGTATCTTCTTTAGGAAAAGATAAGGGTATATCTTTAATATAAGGTAAAAATAAATTTAATAAATAGTTATATGGGGTGTACCCATATACTTCATTTTCTTTTTTACAATAGGTAGGCTGATTATAATCAAATATAAATCGCTTACTAGGTGCATCAAAATAAATCTCTTTATTTATATTGTCTAGTAGAAACAGCAATCCCATATAATTTAAATAATTGACTTCTTTTTTAATAAAATGAAAAAATTTCTTTTCGGATTTTTGATCTAATTTAATATAACCAGAATCAACTTCAAATTTTAGAATAGGAAATCGCTGTCTAAAAAAATCAATGGCACTTTTTTCAATTAAGAAATTATCTATATCAGAAAAATAGTATCCTTCTTTGAAAATTGCCAATTTATCTTTAACGCATTGTAATTTTGATTTATCTGTAGTTATAAAGTCTGAATTCAATATTCCATTATTAATTATTAGTTCTAAAAAATTTATCCTATTTTTATATTTTTGATTTGGATATAAATACTCTGAAAGCCGAAAGTGCTTCAAAGTAAGTAATACTTCACTACGAGTGAAGTAATTTTCTTTTGGTTGTAGAATAGTTGTAATCAAATTTCTTTCGTCTTCTCTCTTTGCGCATAAATTTGAATAAGTTTTATAATCTTTAGAAATATCAGGAATTATCCATTCATCTTCATTAGAAAGCACATCAATTAAATTTTCCATACAACTTTCCTTAATCATTACGAGAGAAATTACTTCAACATTCCTTGTAGATATTTTCCCGTATAACTCCCTTTAACCTTTACCACCTCTTCGGGGCTACCTTTAGCAATAATCCTCCCCCCACCATCGCCGCCTTCCGGCCCTAAGTCCACAATCCAATCCGCAGTTTTAATCACATCCAAATTATGCTCGATAATCACTATCGAGTTGCCTTTGCCTTTCAGACGACCTATCACTTCCAGCAGCAGGGCGATGTCGGCGAAGTGCAGGCCGGTGGTCGGTTCGTCGAGGATATAGAGTGTTCTGCCGGTGTCGCGTTTGGAGAGTTCCAAGGCGAGTTTGACGCGCTGGGCTTCGCCGCCGGAGAGGGTGGTGGCGGATTGACCAAGGCGGATGTAGCCGAGGCCTACGTCCATCAGGGTTTGCAGTTTGCGCGATACGGTGGGGACGGCGTCGAAAAATTCGCGGGCTTCTTCAACGGTCATGTCGAGGACTTGGCTGATGTTTTTGCCTTTGTATTGGATTTCGAGCGTTTCGCGGTTGTAGCGTTTGCCGTGGCAGACTTCGCAGGGGACGTACACGTCGGGCAGGAAGTGCATTTCGACTTTGATGACGCCGTCGCCTTGGCAGGCTTCGCAGCGGCCGCCTTTGACGTTGAAGGAGAATCTGCCGACGTTGTAGCCGCGTTCGCGCGAGAGGGGTACGCCGGCGAAGAGTTCGCGGATGGGGGTGAACAGGCCGGTGTAGGTGGCGGGATTGGAACGCGGGGTGCGGCCGATGGGGGATTGGTCGACGTTGATGACTTTGTCGAGGTGTTCGAGGCCGTGGATGTCGTCGTATGGGGCGGGTTCTTCTTGGGCGCGGTTGAGTTCGCGGGCGGTGATTTTGGCGAGGGTGTCGTTAATCAGGGTGGACTTGCCGCTGCCGGATACGCCGGTGATGCAGGTAATCAAACCGAGCGGCAACTCGAGGGTAACGTTTTTGAGGTTGTTGCCGCGCGCGCCTTTGAGGACGAGCATCCGCTCGGGATTGACGGGCGTGCGTTTAGACGGCACGGCAATGGTTTTTTTGCCGCTGAGGTATTGTCCGGTAACGGATTTTTCGCATTGGGCGACGTTTTCGGGCGTGTCGGCAATCAGTACGTTGCCGCCGTGTTCGCCTGCGCCGGGGCCCATATCGACGACGAAATCGGCTTCGCGGATGGCGTCTTCGTCGTGTTCGACCACAATTACGCTGTTGCCCAAATCGCGCAGGCGTTTGAGGGTGGCGAGCAGGCGGTCGTTGTCGCGCTGGTGCAGGCCGATGGAGGGTTCGTCCAAAACGTACATCACGCCGGTCAGGCCGCTGCCGATTTGGCTGGCGAGGCGGATACGTTGGGCTTCGCCGCCGGAGAGGGTTTCGGCGGAGCGGGAGAGATTGAGATAATCCAGCCCGACGTTAATCAGGAAGCCGAGCCGTTCGGTGATCTCTTTGAGGATCTTTTCGGCGATTTGTTTTTTGTTGCCGTCCAAATCCAGCGTTTCAAAGAATTGGTGGGTTTTGGTGAGCGGCCAGGCAGAGACTTCGTGCAATGGTTCGCCGCTGACGTAAACGTAGCGCGCTTCTTTGCGCAAACGTGCGCCGCCGCAGCTTGGGCAGGCGCGGTGGTTTTGGTATTCGCGCAGTTTTTCACGCACGGTTTCGCTGTCGGTTTCGCGGTAGCGGCGTTCGAGATTGGGGATGATGCCTTCGAAGGCGTGGCTGCGGTTGAAGGTGGTGCCGCGTTCGGACAGGTAGGTGAAATCAATGACTTCTTTGCCTGAGCCGTGCAGCACGACTTTTTTGACTTTTTCAGGTAGCGTTTCCCAAGCAGCCTGCACGTCGAAACCGTAATGCCGCGCCAGCGACTGAATCATTTGGAAATAGAATTGGTTACGCTTGTCCCAGCCGTCAATCGCGCCTGTTGCCAACGACAATTCGGGATGGGCGACTACTTTTTCGGGGTCGAAGAAATTGGTGTTGCCCAAGCCGTCGCAAGTCGGGCAGGAGCCCATCGGATTGTTGAACGAAAAGAGGCGCGGCTCTAATTCGGGCAGGCTGTACGAACACACGGGGCAGGCGAAATGCGCGGAAAACCAATGCTCTTCGCCGCTGTCCATCTCCATCGCCAGCGTACGCTCGTTGCCGTGGCGCAGCGCAGTTTCAAAACTTTCCGCCAGCCGCTGCTTGATGTCCGCCTTCACTTTCACGCGGTCGATGACCACGTCGATATTGTGCTTGATGTTTTTTTCCAGCTTCGGCACTTCGTCCAATTGATAGACCTCGCCGTCCACGCGTACCCGCGCAAAACCCTGCGCCTGCAAGTCGGCAAAGAAATCGACAAACTCGCCCTTACGCTCGCGCACCGCCGGCGCCAGAATCATCACGCGCGTGTCTTCCGGCAGCTTCAACACAGCATCGACCATCTGCGATACGGTTTGGCTCGACAGCGGCAGATTGTGTTCGGGGCAATACGGCGTGCCGACGCGGGCGTATAAAAGGCGCAGGTAGTCGTGGATTTCCGTTACCGTGCCGACGGTGGAACGCGGATTGTGGCTGGTGGATTTCTGCTCGATGGAAATCGCGGGCGACAGGCCTTCGATCAAATCGACATCGGGCTTGTCCATCATCTGCAAAAACTGCCGCGCATAGGCGGAAAGGCTCTCAACATAACGCCGCTGCCCTTCGGCATACAACGTGTCAAACGCCAGCGACGACTTGCCGCTGCCTGACAACCCTGTGACCACCACGAGCTTGTGGCGCGGAATGTCCAAATCGACGTTTTTCAAATTATGCGTGCGCGCGCCGCGGATGCGGATGGTGTCGTTGTCGCGGGTGGGGTGTGGGTGGTGTTTGCACATGGTGGGATGCCGTCTGAAAAGTGAAAGGAAACCGCGCATTCTAGCACTTTTTGTCTGCGCGTCCTGGTTTGGCAAACGGAAAAAGGCCGTCTGAAAGCGCGTTCCAACAAAGCGGAAACACGCTTTCAGACGGCCTTTGTTCAGACGACCTTTTGTTCCTTCGGCGGCTTATTCCGTCGAAGGCGTGCGCACATAATGCACGAAAGCATAGCGCAGGCCGTTGGCTGAGACGTGTTCCGTGCGCTCCGCCTCATGCCACAGCGCGGCATCGATGTTGGGGAAAAACGCGTCGCCCGCCGCTTCCAGCGCGATTTCGGTGATACGCAAATCGGTAGCCTGCGTCATCGCCTGCGCGTAAATCTCGCCGCCGCCCATCACGATGGTTTCTTCTTCACCGGCACACAAAGCGAACGCGGCGGCAAGGGAAGCGGCGGTTTCCGCGCCCTCGGCGGCAAAATCCGCCTGCCGCGTGACAACGATATTGCGCCGCCCGGGCAGCGGCTTTTTCGGCAGCGACTGCCAGGTTTTGCGCCCCATCACCACGGGCTTGCCCAGCGTGTAGGCTTTGAAAAAGGCGAAGTCCTCGGGCAGGTGCCAGGGCATTTTGTTGTCCGCACCGATTACGCCGTTGGCGGCGCAGGCGGCAATCAGGGTGATTTTCGGCATGGCGTTGGTTTCATGGGTTTCAGACGGCCGCCATTATATCGCCCGCCGCTGCGGGGCGCGCCGCTTTCAGACGGCCTTTCGGGTATAATCCGCCCCTTTCGGCAGGAATCATCTGTTTGCTGCCGCTATATTTTTTAAAGGCGGCGTCCGAGGCCGTCTGAAAACAGGAACGGAAACCATGAAGCAGAAAATCATCGATCAGGCGCGGCTGAACGGCGCGCAGGTCACCGCGCTGCGCGAGCAGGTGCTCGACATCGTGTTGGAACAGGAAGGCGTTATCAAAGCCTATCAGGTGCTCTCGGCGATGCAAAAGACCAGCAGTAGCCCCGTCGCCCCGCCCACGGCCTACCGCGCCCTCGATTTCTGGGTGGAGCAGGGCGCATTGCACAAAATCGCGGCGGTGAACGGCTATGTGCTGTGCAGCCACGCCCGCCACAACTGCCGCGAACACGGCCACGAGGAACACAGCGGGCACAGCCACAGCGCCTTTATTCTGGTCTGCACCGAATGCGGCGCGGTCGACGAACAAACGCTCAGCAGCCAATGGGCGGATTTGCAGCAGGCGCTGGGCAACAGCGGCTTCGAACTGACGGAAAAACACGTCGTCCTGACAGGAGTGTGCGCGCAATGCCGTTGAAAAAAACCAAAGTCCATCTGATTTCCGGCTTTCTCGGCACGGGCAAAACCACCGCCCTCAAAAGCCTGATGGCGCAGAAAAATCCCGACGAAAAATGGGTGATACTGGTCAACGAGTTCGGCGAAATCGGCATCGACGGCGCGGTTTTGAGCGACGAAGGCATCCC
The DNA here is from genome assembly GCF_046546535.1 of Neisseria sp. WLZKY-1. Lineage (NCBI taxonomy): Bacteria > Pseudomonadati > Pseudomonadota > Betaproteobacteria > Neisseriales > Neisseriaceae > Neisseria > Neisseria sp. WLZKY-1. The sequence goes on along the minus strand of NZ_JBKGTW010000038.1, from coordinate 15,686 downwards.
CGTGGCCGAAATCGCCGGCGGCTGCCTGTGCTGCGCCGCCGGCCCGCAGATGGGCAGCGCGCTGGCCAAACTGCTGCGCAACGAACCCGACCGCGTAATGATAGAAGCCAGCGGCCTTGCCCACGCCGCCAGCGTCATCGACGAACTCAAAGCCGCGCCGTTTGCCGACAAAATCGACATCGCCGCCGTGTTCACCGTCGTCGACCCGCGCCAGTTTGTCAATCCCGATTATGCCAACCAGGCTCTCTATAAAGACCAGGTCAGCGTGTGCGACATCCTGATTGCCAGCAAAACCGACCTCTGCACCGCAGAAGAGCTGGCCGCCTTCCGCGACAAAGCGGGCAAACTCTTCCCGCCCAAGGCCAAAGTGGCCGAAGTGCAGAACGCGCAGCTCGATATCGCCTGGCTCGACATCCCCGTAATCGAAAAACCGCGCTACCGCCTGAAAAGCGAATCGCTGCCGGACAACACCATGGGCTTCCAGTCGCAGGGCTACACCTTCCCCGCAGGCCGCGATTTCGACGGCGAACGGCTCACCGCCTTCTTCGACGAACTGCCCAAGCTCACCGAAGGACTGGTGCGCGCCAAAGGCGTGTTCCAAGTGCTCGGCACCTGGGTGTGGCTCAACTGGGTGGACGGAAAATGGGGCGCCAACCAGGTCGCCTGGCGGCGCGACAGCCGCTTCGAGCTGATTGCCAAATCTTTCGACGCCGATCTGATTGAAAAACGGCTGAACGACGCTTTGGAGAAATAAACACGGTAAAGGCCGTCTGAAAACAGAAAAACTGAATCCTTCGGCTTTCAGACGGCCTCAAAGCAGATGCCGAAAGGAAAAAAGCATGGACGAACAACAGAACGGCACGCCCGAAGAGTGCGCCGCCAAAGCCGAGATGATGCGGGCGCAGACGGCGCTCACCGAAGCGGAAACCCGTTTGATCGAGGCGCAAACCCGACTGGAAAAAGCCCGCACCGACAGCAGAGCCATGATTGCCGCCACCGTCGGCGTGCTGCTGGCGATACTGTTCGGGCTGGGTTTTGTCTTGTTGATGGCACGCGGCTGATGCCGCCGACCGCAAAACACCGCTTTTTTCAGAAACGTCATTCCCGCGAAGGCGGGAACGGCCTCAACACCGTTTGCAGGCATTCTTTTAGTCAGGCCGTCTGAAACCCCAAAATCCGCTTTCAGACGGCCTTCCCCCTTTCCCCGTTTCATATAAGGAGCTCCCATGTCCCAACAATACGTCTATTCCATGCTGCGCGTGAGCAAAGTCGTGCCGCCGCAGAAAACCATCATCAAAGACATCTCGCTGTCCTTCTTCCCCGGTGCAAAAATCGGCCTGCTCGGCCTGAACGGCGCGGGCAAATCCACCGTGTTGCGCATTATGGCGGGTGTGGACACCGAATTTGAAGGCGAAGCCGTGCCGATGGGCGGCATCAAAATCGGCTATCTGCCGCAAGAGCCCGAGCTTGACCCCGAAAAAACCGTGCGCGAAGAAGTGGAAAGCGGCTTGGGCGAAGTGGCCGCCGCGCAAAAACGCTTGGAAGAAGTCTATGCCGAATACGCTAACCCCGATGCCGATTTTGACGCGCTGGCAGAAGAACAAGGCCGCTTGGAAGCCATCATCGCGGCGGGCAGCAGCACGGGCGGCGGCGCGGAACACGAGTTGGAAATCGCCGCCGACGCGCTGCGCCTGCCCGATTGGGATGCCAAAATCGGCGTGCTCTCGGGCGGCGAAAAACGCCGCGTCGCGCTGTGCAAATTATTGTTGAGCAAACCCGATATGCTGCTGCTGGACGAGCCGACCAACCACTTGGATGCGGAATCGGTGGAATGGCTGGAACAATTCCTCGTGCGCTTCCCCGGTACAGTCGTTGCGGTAACGCACGACCGCTATTTCTTGGACAATGCCGCCGAATGGATTTTGGAACTTGACCGCGGCCATGGTATTCCGTGGAAAGGCAATTACTCGTCTTGGCTGGAGCAGAAAGAAAAACGCTTAGAAAACGAGGCGAAATCCGAAGCCGCGCGCGTGAAAGCGATGAAGCAGGAATTGGAATGGGTGCGCCAGAATGCCAAAGGCCGCCAAGCCAAGTCCAAAGCGCGTTTGGCGCGTTTCGAGGAAATGAGCAACTACGAATACCAAAAACGCAATGAAACGCAGGAAATCTTCATTCCCGTCGCCGAGCGTTTGGGTAACGAAGTGATTGAATTTGTGAACGTTTCCAAATCGTTTGGCGACAAAGTGCTGATTGACGATTTGAGCTTCAAAGTGCCTGCGGGCGCGATTGTCGGCATCATCGGCCCGAACGGCGCGGGTAAATCGACGCTGTTTAAAATGATTTCGGGCAAAGAGCAGCCCGACAGCGGCGAAGTGAAAATCGGACAAACCGTCAAAATGTCGCTGATCGACCAAAGCCGCGACGGCCTGCAAAACGACAAAACCGTGTTTGACAACATCGCCGAAGGCCGCGACATTTTGCAGGTCGGCCAGTTTGAAATCCCCGCCCGCGCCTATTTGGGACGCTTCAATTTCAAAGGCAGCGACCAAAGCAAAATCGCCGGCAACCTTTCCGGCGGCGAACGCGGCCGTCTGCACTTAGCGAAAACCTTGTTGAGCGGCGGCAATGTGCTGCTGCTGGACGAACCGTCCAACGACTTGGACGTAGAAACCCTGCGCGCGCTGGAAGACGCGCTCTTGGAATTTGCAGGCAGCGTGATGGTCATCTCGCACGACCGCTGGTTCCTCGACCGCATCGCCACGCATATCCTTGCCTGCGAAGGCGACTCCAAATGGGTGTTCTTCGACGGCAACTATCAGGAATACGAAGCCGATAAAAAACGCCGCTTGGGCGAAGAGGGCGCGAAGCCGAAGCGGATTCGCTACAAACCCGTAACGCGGTGATGGTGTGAAAAAAAGGCCGTCTGAAAGCTATTAACTTCGTTGCGGTTTCGCTTTCAGACGGCATCTGTTGTGTGTGTAATGAGTAAATAAGGGAAAGTCTTATGGCAAAATTTCTGACCACTACAGCCGCCAGTTTTTACTTGGAAGAGCTGATTAAAAATGCGCGGGAACGTTTGTTTCTCATCAGCCCGTATTGGAAGCTCAACGACCGTTTGAAAGAGCTTTTGGAAGATAAAAACCGGATGAAAATCGACATCCGGATTATCTATGGAAAAAACGATTTGAACCCTTCCGAAATGAAATGGTTTAAATCGCTGGATTATGTGCGCATCAGCTATTGCCCGAATCTTCACGCCAAATGCTACATCAGCGAGCAGTCATGCATCATTACCAGCCTGAATCTTTATGAGTTCAGCCAAGTAAACAATCACGAAATGGGGATTTTCTTATCCAAGGATGAAGACGGGCAAATTTATCGGGATGCCTATGAAGAAGCACAGAGAATTATCCGTATCAGCGAAGAAGTGAAGGTATCGTTGGATGCGGTGAACACCGAAGCAGAAAGCCATGAAGTTTCTCCTCAGGGATATGGAAAACTGACTGCGGCCAAGCTGGCCGAAAAATGGGGCATCAGTACGCAAGAGTGCAACCAGAAGCTCTGTGATGCGGGACTTCAGCAGTTTGAGGGGAAATATTATTCTTTGACCGAAGCGGGCAAACAGGCGGGAGGCGAAGTGAAGAAAGGGAAATTCGGTTATTTTATCGTGTGGGACGGTGCGTTAAGCTTGTAAATGCTATTGATGGCGTACGTTTGTGAAGGCAAAGGCCGTCTGAAAGCTTTTCACTTCCTTGAAGCCACGCTTTCAGACGGCCTTTGCCGATAAATTTCCCGCCGCCCTTGTTTTCGGCCGCGATTGCCGCTAGAATGCCGCGCTTTGCTGCCAGAGCGGCATGCAGGGTCTGTAGCTCAGGGGTTAGAGCAGGGGACTCATAATCCCTTGGTCGTGGGTTCGAACCCCACCGGACCCACCAACTCAAAAAGCCAAGTTTGCCGACTTGGCTTTTGTTTTGCCCCGTATTTATTCTTGAGGCCGTCTGAAACCGCCAATCCTGCCGCGAATCGGGCTCCCTCCCCTGCGCCTTAAAGCGCGGGGGAGGGCAGGGGGCGGGGATGGCAGTTCGCAGAACTGCATTTCGCCGATGTCCTGCCAAAGTTGCCGCAGCGGCGCAAACCCATCCTAACGGGGACGCAGCAGGCTGATAAGTTTCAGACGGCCTCAAGCCGCGCAAACCCGTTTCCCGACTTTTTTCCAACGATTCCGAAACCATGCTTCTTGCCACGCCGCCTTTTGCCCCTTCCGTTGTCCGCGCCCTCAACGCGCTGGGCATGCTGACGCGCGGGGATTTGCGGCGGACGGGGGCGGTGCAGGCTTTTTTGCTGCTCAAAGCGGCGGGCTGCACGGTGACGCGCAGCGTGCTGTGGCAGCTGGCGGCGGAATGCGCGGGCACGGACGCGCGCGCGTTGACGGAGGAGGACAAGGCCGCGCTGCTGGATGCGGTCAAACGCCATCCGCCCGTTGCCCTGCCGCCTGCCGAAGCCGAGGCGGAGCGCTTTATGCGGCTGGCGCTGCGGCAGGCAGAAGCGGCTGCGGCGCTGGGGGAAGTGCCGGTGGGTGCACTGGTGGTGCGCGGCGGCGAGGTGCTGGCGGCGGCGCACAACCGCTGTCTGGCCGACTGCGATGTCAGCGCGCACGCGGAAATCCGCGCGCTCTCGGCGGCGGGGCGGCGGCTCGGCAGTATGCGGCTGGACGGCTGCGACGTGTATGTGACGCTCGAGCCATGCGCGATGTGCGCCTCCGCCCTGTTGCAGGCGCGGGTGGCGCGGGTGGTGTTCGGTGCGGCCGAGTCCAAAAGCGGCGCGGCGGGCAGCGTGTGCGATTTGTTTGCCGACGGCCGTCTGAACAGCCATACGGCGGTGTTCGGCGGCATTCTGGCCGACGAGAGCCGCGCCCTGCTGCGGGCTTTTTTCCGCGAACGGCGGCAGAAGGGCGGCGTTTGACCGTATAATCCGCCCGTTTTAAAAGGCCGTCTGAAAGGAATCATATGAAAACCGTTTTGCTGTTGCTGGCTGCATCTGCCGTTTTGTCCGCCTGCGCCGCGCCGTGGCAGGGTGTGGCGGGCGGCTCCCCGTCGTGTTCCGAGCCTTTGGGCGGAATTGAGGGTAACAAATACCGCGCGGGCGGCAGCGCTTACTGCGCGCAGCAGTTTGCCCGTGATGCCCGTCGCCCTTCTGATCTTTCCCGTCATTAATCCGTTAAAAAGAAAGGTATCCCGCCATGAAACCCGCAACCGTCCTCGCCCTGATTTTCGCCGCCGCCGCGCTGTCGGCCTGTGCCAAAAAAAGCGGCAAAACCGCCGCCGCGCCGCCGCCCGCCGTCGGCATGGCCAATCCCGCTTCCGTGTTCTGCGTCGAACGCGGCGGCAAACTCGAGCCGCGCAAGGACGCAGAGGGCAACGAATACGCCATGTGCCACCTGCCCGACGGCAGCGTGGTGGAAGAGTGGGAATATTTCCGCAAACACAGCAAGTAAGCACCCGCTGTAAAAAAGGCCGTCTGAAAGCCTAGTTTGGAGCTTTCAGACGGCCTTTCGCCGCCTCGGTATAATGCAGGCCGTCTGAAAAACAAAAACCTGCCGCCACACCATGCAAGATCATTTCGACATTCCGCTGTTTCTCAAAAACCTGCCGCTTTTGCCCGGCGTGTACCGCTTTTTCGACAAAGCGGGCAACGTGTTGTACGTCGGCAAAGCCGTCAACCTCAAACGGCGCGTGTCTGGCTACTTCCAAAAAAACGACCATTCCCCGCGCATCGCCCTGATGGTGAAGCAAATCCACCACATCGAAACCACCGTTACCCGCTCCGAAGCCGAAGCGCTGATTCTGGAAAACAATTTCATCAAAGCCCTGTCGCCCAAATACAATATCCTGTTTCGCGACGACAAAAGCTACCCCTACCTCATGCTCAGCGGCCATACCTACCCCCGGATGGCCTACTATCGCGGCACGCTCAAAAAGCCCAACCAATACTTCGGCCCCTACCCCAACAGCAGTGCCGTGCGCGACAGCATTCAGGTTCTGCAAAAAGTGTTTATGCTCCGCACCTGCGAAGACAGCGTGTTCGCCAACCGCGACCGCCCCTGCCTGCTCTACCAAATCAAACGCTGCACTGCGCCCTGCGTCGGCTACATCAGCGAAGAAGACTACCGCGACAGCGTGCGCCAGGCCGCCGATTTTCTCAACGGCAAAACCGCCGAGCTCACGCACACCCTGCAACAGAAAATGCACGAAGCCGCCGAAAACCTCGAATTTGAACAGGCCGCCCGTTACCGCGACCAAATCCAAGCCCTCGGCATCATGCAGAGCAGCCAGTTTATCGACAGCAAAAACCCCGACAACCCCAACGACATCGACCTGCTCGCGCTGGCCGTTTCAGACGGCCTCGTCTGCGTACACTGGGTGAGCATACGCGGCGGGCGGCACGTCGGCGACAAAAGTTTCTTCCCCGACCTCAAAAACGACCCCGACCCGCAAGGCCAAGACTACGCCGAAGCCTTCGTCGCCCAACACTACCTCGGCAAAGCCAAGCCCGACATCATCATCAGCAATTTTCCCGTACCCGCCGCCCTGCGCGAAGCATTGGACGGCGAACACGGTCGGCAAATCCAATTTGTCGAAAAAACCAAAGGCGAGCGCAAAGTGTGGCTCAACATGGCCGAACAAAACGCCCGCATCGCCATCGAACAACGCCGCCTGCAACACACCGGCCAGCAGCAGCGCATCGACGAATTGGCCAAAATCCTCAACATGGATTCAGACGGCCTGGCCCGCCTCGAATGCTTCGACATCAGCCACACCCAAGGCGAAGCCACCATCGCATCGTGCGTCGTGTACGACGAACACAACATCCAGCCCTCGCAATACCGCCGCTACAACATTACCACCGCCAAAGCAGGCGACGACTACGCCGCCATGCGCGAAGTGCTCACCCGCCGCTACGGCAAAATGCAACAGGCCGAAGCCGCAGGCGAAGCCGTCAAATGGCCGGACGTGGTACTCATCGACGGCGGCAAAGGCCAAATCGGCGTGGCCGTATCCGTATGGCAGGAACTCGGCCTCACCATCCCCCTCGTCGGCATCGCCAAAGGCCCCGAGCGCAAAGCCGGCATGGAAGAACTCATCCTGCCTTTCACCGGCGAAACCTTCCGCCTGCCGCCGCAAAGCCCCGCCCTGCACCTCCTGCAAACCGTGCGCGACGAATCGCACCGCTTCGCCATCACCGGCCACCGCAAAAAACGCGACAAAGCCCGCATCACCTCCTCGCTCGGCGAAATCCCCGGCGTAGGCAGCAAACGCCGCCAAGCCCTGCTCACCCGCTTCGGCGGCCTGCGCGGCATCGCCGCCGCCAGCAAAGAAGACCTCGCACAGGTCGAAGGCATCAGCAAAGCACTGGCCGAAAAGATTTACGAGCATCTGCATTAGCAGCCGTTGACATTTGGTGTTGCGGCGGCTTTTACGCCATAAAGCGGCATATGCAGTCGCCGCAGCGGCAGAGGCCGTCTGAAAGCTCCGTTGCGGGGTTTCAGACGGCCTCAAAGCGCAGACGCGCGCGGTTTCTACTGCGGCAGTTTCACGGCCAAATCCTGCGGCCAGGCGGCGGTTTCGTCGGTTTTGACGAAACCGTTGCCCGTCATACCGCCTTTGAGTAGGCGGTTGTGGCGCAGGGCGGTGTCGGCGGGGATTTTCAGTTTGACTTTGAACATCAGTTTGGCGCGTTCGTTTTCGGTTTCCACCGACTTGGGCGTGAACTGGGCTTCGGCGGCGATGAATGAGATTTTGGCGGGGAAGACGGCGTCGATGCCGTCGAGGCGGATGCGCGCTTCGCCGCCGACTTTCAGACGGCTCATCGCGGCGACGGGCAGGAAGATGTTCATCGAGACGTCGGCGGGGTCGAGCAGGCTGGCGATTTTCGAGCCGGCGGCAACGACGCTGCCGACTTCGGCGATTCTGTATTCCAACCGTCCGTTTATCGGTGCGCGGATGTTCATGTCGTCGTTGGCCGAACCGGCGGCCTTCACAGCGGCGGCGGCCTGTTGCGCGGCGGCCTGTGCTTCGCTTTCGGCAGCACGGCTTTGGGCGACGGCGGCCTGTGCTTCGGCGCGGGCGGCTTCGGCGGCTTTGACGGCGGCCGAAGCGCGTTCGTAATCGGCGCGGCGGCGCTCGGTTTCGGCGGGGGAGACGAGTCCGTCGGCCTGCATTTTGCGCGCGTTGTCCCATTCCATTTTGGCGACGCGCTGCTGTTGGCGGGCGGCTTCGCTGTTGGCTTCGGCTTTGGTTACGGTGCGCAGGGTCTGTTCTTGGGCGGCGCGGGCGCGGCGGACGCTGCCTTGACGCAGGCGTTCGGCGGCCTGTGCTTCTTCGAGGCGGCTGCTGCTGGTTTCAGAGGAGAGTTCGGCGAGGATGTCACCCGCTTTGATGTCGGCGCCTTCGTCAAAGGGCATGGCGCGGACGCGACCGGGATAGAGGGTGGCGACGTCGAGGCGGTTGAGTTCGAGTCGGCCGTTGGATTGGGCGATGCCTTGGGGCAGGGCGTCGCTCTGGCGGTGGTAATAAAGATAGGCGCCTGCGGCGAGGGCGGCGGCCAGGGCGGTCAGTAGGGCGGTTTTTTTCACGGGATGCGTCCATGCACGGCAAAGGGAGCGCCGATAATATAACCGCCGCTGCAGCGGGGCAAGGCCGTCTGAAAGGCGGGATTGCCGTTTTTAACTTCGTTGAAGCTGTGCTTTCAGACGGCCTTTGCACGGCGTGGCGCGGGCTGGTAGAGTGTGCGGCGTTCCGGGTGTGCCCGGAGAACACAAGAAAGGATAGCTTATGTTTGCATACCGTTATGCAGTATGCGCCGTTTTGGCTGCGGCGCCCGCCGTGCAGGCGGCGGAAAACCATCCCGCGCAGCAGCAGGTGCGCCGCAATATCGAGGATGTGTTGGGCATTGTGAAAAATACGTCTTTGGACGAGCAGCAGAGAATCCGCAGCGTGGAGCAGTATGCCGACCGCTTTTTGGATTACGAGCGGCTCTCGGCAATGGCCGTCGGCCAGCCGTGGCGGCAGTTTGACGCACGGCAGAAGCAGGAGTTTGTCCGTGCGTTTAAAGACATGCTGATCAGGATGTATGCCCGTTCGGCGATGATGGGCGCGCGCCGCGCCGAGGTGAAGGTGCTGCCGAAAATAACGGAGCGCGGCGGCAAAACCGACGTTTATTCCGAAATCCGCACGCCCGAGGGCAAACGGTATGAAGTGGCCTACCAGCTCTATCCGAGCGGCGGGGTATACAAACTCTACAATATCCAGGTGGACGGTGTGGGCATCGTCACCGTCTACCGCAACCAGTTCGGCGAGCTGATCGCGCAAAAAGGCATCGACGGCATGATCGAAACGGTGAAAAACAAAGGCTTGAAACGGGCGGACTAGCCGCGTTTCCCAAAAGGCCGTCTGAAAACCCGAAACCGGGTTTCAGACGGCCTCTTTAATTGCGCGGACGCATTGTTTGACCTGGATTAAGGGCGTTTTGTGCCGTGCCGCTAGAATGGCACGTTTTGAAAAACAACAACAACGGAAAAACGCCATGAACTTTTTCGACTGGACGCCGGATTTGGACACCGGCATCGGACAGGTGGACGAGCAGCACAAAATCCTCGTGCGCTGCCTGAACGAACTTTACGAAGCCAACCAAAACAAAGACACCGCCGCCGAAGGGCGGATTATCGGCGACCTGATACGCTACACCGTCGAACATTTCACCGATGAAGAAAAGCTGATGGACGACGCGGGCTATCCCCTGAGCCGCCAGCACAAGCAGATACACCGCCGCTTCGTCGACAAAGTAGGCGAAATGCAGGCCGCCCACAGCAGCGGAGAAGACATCGGGCAGGAGCTGCTCGATCTGCTGCAATCCTGGTTGTTCACCCACATCAGCCACCACGACCGCGGCTTTATCCCCATTGTGCAAAAATATCTGGTGCAGCAGCAGAAAGAGCAGGAGGAATTGGCTGCCGAGCGTGCCGTCAACGCCGCCTTCGCCCAACCGCGCCGCCACGCACATGCCGCGTTCTCCACCCTCGCCGACGACGCACCCGCGCCCGATAAGGCCGCCGCAGAAGAAGGGCAGGGCGGCCGTGAAGACACCGACCTGTTTGCCAAAGCGCGCCAAAGCATTCAGAACCTGAAAATCTGGCGCTGAAAACCTGCATCGGATAAATAAAGAGGCCGTCTGAAAACGGGAAAACCGGCTTTCAGACGGCCTCAGCCTGCCGCGCTGTTGCTTTTCGGCCTACAAGGCGGCGATATCGGCAGCTTTGGCCGAATCCGTTTGCCCCCGCGCAAGGCCGCCCATATAATACGCCGCTTTTTTATAGCGAAACAAAACAGAAAATCTACGGCGGTGCTGCGCCTTGCCGTATTACCCATACTGTCTGCGGCTTGCTGCCTTGTATCTTTCCCATTTTGTTTCACTATATTTCCGCAGCCGGACAATGCCGAACGGACAATCGCTTCCCCCCGCATTGCCGGCTTACACATCCACCTTTCGAGTTCCGTTCCAGCCGGTATCGAGTTTCTTTGGAGCATGTGAAATGACCACAGAATCCGCCGCACAGTCCTACCTGCAAATCAGGGGGCTGGTCAAAAAATTCGGTGAAAACTTCGCCGTCAAACATATCAGCCTCGATATTCAACAACATGAAATCTTCGCCCTGCTCGGCAGCTCCGGCTCGGGCAAGTCGACGCTGCTGCGCATGCTGGCCGGTATGGAAACGCCGTCGGAAGGCAGCATCATCCTCGACGGCCAGGACATCACCGCCCTCGCTCCCTACGAGCGTCCCATCAATATGATGTTCCAAAGCTACGCCCTGTTCCCGCACATGACCGTAGAACAGAACATCGCCTTCGGCCTGAAACAGGACAAAGTGCCGCCCACCGAAATCCAAGAGCGCGTCGACGAAATGCTGCGTCTCGTGCAGATGACGAAATACGCCAAGCGCAAGCCGCACCAGCTCTCCGGCGGCCAGCAGCAGCGCGTCGCCCTGGCGCGTTCGCTGGCCAAACGGCCGAAGCTTTTGCTGCTGGACGAACCCTTGGGCGCGCTCGACAAAAAGCTGCGCCAGCAAACCCAGCTCGAACTGGTGAATACGCTGGAAAAAGTGGGCGTTACCTGCATCATGGTGACGCACGACCAGGAAGAAGCAATGACCATGGCCACCCGCGTGGCGATTATGTCCGACGGCGAACTGCAACAGGTCGACACGCCCAGCAATATCTACGACTACCCCAACAGCCGCTTCACCGCCGAATTCATCGGCGAAACCAATATCTTCGAGGGCAAAGTGGCGCACAAAGACGACGAGCACGCCCTGATCGACTGCCCCGAGCTGCCGAACAAGGTCTACACCGACCAGAAATTCGAGGCCGAAACGGGGCAGACCATCTGGGTGAGCATCCGCCCCGAAGACATCGACCTGCACAAGGAAAAACCGGCGCACCGCGACACGCACAACTGGGCGAAGGGCACGGTGAAAGACATCGCCTACCTCGGCAGCTACGCCATCTACCACGTGCAGACCGACAGCGGCCGCATCGTCAAAAGCCAGGTGCCCGCGCCTTATTGGTATGTGCGCAACCTCACGCCGCCGACCTGGGGCGACGAGGTGTATCTCGACTGGCCGGAAAACCAGCCCACCCCGCTGACCCGCTAGGAGGCCGTCTGAAATGTCCGTCAATATCAAACGCCGCCTGCGCCCCGGGGGCAAATTCGTCATCGGCGTGCCCTATGTTTGGCTGCTGCTGCTGTTTCTCGTGCCCTTCTTTATTGTCCTGAAAATCAGCTTTGCCGAGCAGGACATCAAGATTCCGCCCTATACCGACCTGTTTGTCACCGACCCCGAAACCGGCAAACAAGCCCTGCACATCGTCACGCAGAATTACAAGGAAATCTTCCAAAACTTCGGCGGCACGCTGTCGCAGATGTTCGGCCTCTCGTCCGCCGACGGCAACAGCAATATGTATCTGCGCACTTATTGGTCGTCGGTGAAAACCGCCTGTCTCACCACGCTGATCTGCCTGCTTGTCGGCTATCCGATGGCCTACGCCATTTCGCGCGCCAAACCGGCCTACCGCAACGGCCTGCTTCTGGCCATCATGCTGCCGTTTTGGACGTCTTTCCTGCTGCGCGTCTACGCCTGGATGGGGCTGCTCAGCTCCAACGGCATCATCAACCACCTGCTGATGAAATACGGCATCATCAGCGAGCCGCTCGATATGTTTTACAACGCCTTCTCGCTGCAACTGGTGATGGTATACGCCTATCTGCCCTTTATGATCCTGCCGCTCTACACCCAGCTTATCAAACTCGACCACCGCCTGCTCGAAGCCGCTTCCGACTTGGGCGCCGGGCCGGTGAAAGCGTTTTTCTCGATTACCCTGCCGCTGTCGAAAGCGGGCATTATCGCCGGTTCGATGCTGGTGTTCGTACCTGCCGTCGGCGAGTTCGTCATTCCCGATCTGGTCGGCGGTTCGGACAACCTGATGATAGGCAAAGTGCTGTGGATGACCTTCTTCGAGCAGAACAACTGGCCGCTGGCTTCCGCGCTGGCCGTCGTTATGGTGCTGCTGCTGGTCTTCCCCATCACGCTCTACCACCGCTACGAAACCCGCCAGCTGGAAGAAGGAGGCAAAAATGGCTAAACGGCAAAACACCTCTTGGTTTCTGCGCGCCATGCTCTTCCTCGGCCTGGCCTTCCTCTACATCCCGCTGATTGTGTTGGTGGTGTATTCCTTCAACGAATCCAAGCTGGTCACCATTTGGGGCGGCTTCTCCACCAAATGGTATGCCAAGCTACTGGACAACGACCAAATCCTCGAAGCCGCCTGGCTGTCGCTGCGCATCGCCGTCGCCTCCTCGCTGGCCGCCGTCGTCCTCGGCACGCTGGCGGGCTACGCACTCGCCCGCATCAAACGCTTTCGCGGCAGCACCCTGTTTGCCGGTATGGTGTCCGCGCCCATGGTGATGCCCGACGTCATCACCGGCCTGTCCATGCTGCTGCTTATCATCCAAGTGCAGGGCATGATTCAGGAAATCTTCGGCCGCCAAGACTGGCTGGGCAACGGCTTCTTCACCATCTTCCTCGGCCACACCACCCTGTGTATGGCCTACATCACCGTCCTCATCCGCGCCCGCCTGAGCGAACTCGACCAGTCGCTGGAAGAAGCCGCGATGGACTTGGGCGCGCGGCCGCTGAAAATCTTCTTCGTCATCACCCTGCCGCTGATCGCCCCCGCCATCGCCTCGGGCTTTTTGCTCGGCATCACCCTGTCGCTCGATGATTTGGTGATTACCTCCTTCCTGTCCGGCCCCGGCTCGTCCACCCTGCCGCAGGTCATCTTCTCGCGCATCAAACTCGGCCTCGACCCGCAGATGAACGTTTTGGCCACCATCATCATCGGCGTTGTCGGCACACTCGTTATCGTCCTCAACTGGTACATGATGCGCCACGCCACCCGCCGCGAACGCGAAGCCGCCGAAGCTGAGAGGCAGGAAAAACTGGCACTCGAACAGGCCATCCACCACTAAACCCCCTTGGCGGCACGCCGCCGCAAACGGCACAGAGGCCGTCTGAAAGCCCGATAAGGACTTTTCAGACGGCCTCTTTTTGCAACGGAGTCCGCGCCCAAGCGCCGATTATCCTGTGTCCCAAGTTCGCCTGTACCGGCAAACAAAGGCCGTCTGAAACCCCGTCCCCATCTTTCAGACGGCCTCCCGCCGCTTGGGAGCAAAGCGCGGATATGCTATCTTCCGCCCCTTCCGCAGCAACCCGACAAAGGAGCATAAACATGAACGGCAAAACCAAGAAAAAACCGAAAATCAGCCTGAAAAAATACCTCAAAGAACTCAAACACCTGCACGGCGAACTCGTCGCCCTGCAACGCTGGGTGCAGCACGAAGGACTCAAAGTCTGCATCCTCTTCGAAGGCCGCGACGGCGCGGGCAAAGGCGGCACCATCAAAGCCCTCACCGAGCGCGTCAGCCCCCGCATCTTCCGCACCGTCGCCCTGCCCACCCCCACCGAGCGCGAAAAAAGCCAAATTTACCTGCAACGCTACGTCCCCCATCTGCCCGCCGCCGGCGAAGTCGTCATCTTCGACCGCAGCTGGTACAACAGGGCAGGTGTCGAACGAGTAATGGGTTTTTGCAGCGAAGACGACTGCCGCCAGTTCCTCGCCATCATGCCCTTCTTTGAAAAAGCCCTCACCGACAGCGGCATCATCCTCCTCAAATATTGGCTGGAAATCGATATGGCCGAGCAGGAGCGCCGTCTGAAAAACCGCATCGCCGACCCGCGCAAAATCTGGAAACTCTCACCGATGGACATCGAATCCTACCGCCGCTGGTACGACTACTCGCAGGCGCGCGACGATATGCTCGCCGCCACCGACACTTCCTGGGCGCCGTGGTTCGTCGCCGACAGCAACGACAAACGCACCGCCCGCCTCAACATCATCCGCCACCTCCTCGCGCAAATCCCCTACAGCCACCTGCCCGCCCCCGACGTCTCCTTCCCCCCGCGCGACAAAGCGGGCGGCTACCGCGAACCCGAACGCAGCTGCCGCATGGTCGACGACTACTACGGCGCACAGGCGCAGCGCGACGCCGTGCAGGAAGACGAAGAGGCCGTCTGAAACCGGATTTGCGCAGTTGGAGCAAAGGGAAAAGAAATGGCGTGGCAAAGCGCAAACAGCTTGCCCGTCCCGCATAGAAGTTTGCCACCGTTTACCGCAAGAGTGGCGAAACGCAGAAACGGCAGTATGCCTATTGGTCGTATACCGGCACCAAATGCGGCCTAAACTTTGCGATTGAATTGGAAATATTATATATTGCAATATTTGTGCTGATGATAATGAGTTCATCAATTTTATAAATAAGTTTATTATTGAAAATGATTTGCTTGTTTACGACCCAATAAATGACAAATGGCAAGCACTGATTACCGATGAACCAAATTCAAGAGGGACATTCGTATATCAATTAACTACCAATAACATGCAAGAAAAGAACAGAAACTTTGCAAATATTGCAAAGTCTAATGGCACCTTATTGGTTTACAAAGATCAAGAAGCGGGGTCAAGAGTATTTGTGGTGTTGTTTCTTGCACTAATGTTCACGATAATATTGAAAAACTCTTATTGAAATTGAAACGACGCGCAAAAAAAGAGTTCAATAAGGGTATGAAATGGGCAGATGAACGTTTTAATACTAAGCCAAATCGACTGTTAAACAGTTATTTTTATTCCGTCAACTTAGATAAAGACAAAGAATATTTTACTTCCATGGGGCTAATCCGATTCTGCTTTCCGGCGACAAGTAGGCGCAGTCCATTCATCGCAACCTGTGTCATTTTGTGATGCACGTGAATCCAGTAGGCTTAGCCTACATGGGTAGGGTGTGTCGCCCCGCGACGCACGCAGTCTCCGAACTTAAAAGATAGCTTGAAAAACCAAAAAGCCGTCTGAAACAGCATGAGAAGATTTCAGATGGCCTCCAAATGCTTAGAGATCGCGTGCGTGGCCGCGCCACACACCCTTGTATGTTCAAATCAGCGTACCATAGCAACCAAACAGGCCAGTCGCCTCGGAACGCACCCTAGGATTACACCCGCATCGTAGCAAAAACGAGCGGCT